>NZ_CAMQXC010000006.1 GCF_947038635.1 uncultured Cetobacterium sp.
TATAAAATATTACTCTAAATTTTTTAGAGTTTACACAAAATTTGAAGAAGTCTCAGAGTCTGATTAAGACTCTAGCTAAATATTAAAACTCTTTTTCCACAGATTCTAAAGCAGCTTCTATAACTTCGTGCATATCATAATACTTATAGTTTCCTAATCTTCCACCAAATATTATATTTTTCTCTTTAGAAGCTAACTCTTTATATCTTTCAAAAAGCTCATTATTTTTATCATTATTAACTGGATAATATGGTTCATCTCCTATTTTCCAATCAGCTGGATACTCTTTTGTTATAACTGTTTTATCTCCAGTTCCATACTCAAAATGTTTATGCTCTATTACTCTAGTATAAGGAATCTCTCTTTCTGTATAATTTACAACTGCTACACCTTGATAATTTTCACACTCTAAAACTTCATGTTCAAATTTAAGTGATCTATACTCTAAAGTTCCTAATTCATAATTATAGAACTCATCAATCATTCCTGTAAAAACTATTTTCTCAGCTAAATTTATTAACTCGTCTCTATTTTTAAAGAAATCTACAGATAAATTTACATCTATTCCTTTTAACATCTTTTCTATAATAACATTATATCCACCTTCTGGTATCCCTTGATACTTATCATTAAAGTAGTTATTATCATATGTAAATCTTACAGGTAGTCTTTTTATTATAAAACTTGGAAGTTCTGTTGCACTTCTTCCCCACTGTTTCTCTGTATATCCTTTTATTAATTTAGTATATATATCTGTTCCAACTAAAGATATTGCTTGTTCCTCAAGATTTTTAGGCTCAACTATTCCTGATGCTAATCTTTGCTCTTCAATCTTTGCTTTAGCTGCTTCTGGTGTAACTACTCCCCAAAGTTTATTAAATGTATTCATATTAAATGGTAAATTATAAATCTCTCCCTTGTAATTTGCTATAGGAGAGTTTGTATATCTATTAAACTCTACAAAAGAGTTTACATAATCCCATATTTTTTTATTACTTGTATGAAATATATGAGCTCCATATTGATGAACATTTATATTCTCTATTTTTTTACAGTAGATATTTCCACCAATATGATCTCTTTTATCTATTACTAAACATTTTTTTCCTCTTTTATTAACTTCATAAGCAAAAGTTGCACCAAATAATCCAGCTCCTACTATTAAATAATCATATTTTTTCATATTTCTCTCTCTTTCTTTTATTGTAAAAATAATAACCTAAATACATAATTAAAAATATTAAAAAATAATATCTAAATCTTTTATTAAAATAAAAGCCTGCTAAAAATAAAATAATTGTTGATATAAAACCTAACTTTTCTAAAAATCTATTTTTAGTCCCATTTACTTGTAAGGAGTTTATAAAACTTATTCCTATTAAAGAATAAAAAATTATTGCTTCTGCTCTAATACTATATGGATCAAAAATTCCATATATACCATAGATTATTAATAACATAATATCAAAATTTTTATCTTTTGATTTTCTTAATCTATTTAATATATAAACCCATATTCCATAGAAAAGAATGGCTCCTGGAATTCCTCTACTTATAACTTGATGAATATATTCATTATGAACATGTATAAACTCTGGTAAAAATTTTTCTCTACTATTTTTTATATCATTGTACTTCTCTTTAATAGCTTCCTTTTGAAAACTATCTACTCCTATGCCTAGTATTGGGTTTTCTTTTCCTATGTAATAACCCCTACGCCACATGAGAAGTCTTTGAATATTACTTTCATCTGTTTGGGTGTTAGTTATTGATACTACCAACTCTTTTAGCCTATATTTTTCATTTCTAAATCCAATACTGATTACTATTGACGAGAATACTACTCCTAAAAAAACTAAAATAATAGCTTTTTTCTTATCATTTTTTAAAAGTTTTATAAACAAATATATGCAATATATTCCCAAAGCTACAATCATAGTTCTTCTACTACTAGTTATTATTCCATATAACCCCAATAATAGACTTAGGGCATCTACTCCTAAATTATATATATTACCATCATAAAAAAGTAGCCTTTCTATTGAATCAGCTACTAATATTGCCATCAACACTCCAAAAGTAAAGGTATATACTCCACCAAAAACTAAAGGCGATATTAAATTTATTAGTGACAAAACTATTAAAGATATTTTAAAATATTTTTTTAATACCTTTTTATCTTTATAGTCAAAACTCCATATTTTCATAACTATTATCATTAAAATTGTATTTTGAAAATAAATGTAGGTTTTTTCATAATTAAAAAAGTTCAGATATTCACTTAATAAACTCAATAGTAATAACAAAACTCCTGTAATTTCCAAATATCCAAATTTTATTTTTTTTCGATCTAAATACATTTTTAAAACTGTAAGTGATAAAAATACTCCATTAACTTTACTAAGCCATTTTAAATTTAAGGAGATTGATAAAAATACTAAAGCCAAAGAAAAAACTCCAATATTTTTTAGATTAATTTCAACTCCTTTTTTAAAATAATACCAACTTAAAGATAGTATAACTCCAAAATATATAAATATATTTAGAATGTTTACTGTATATATTTTTTTTATATCTTTCCAAGGAATATCAAAATACTTTTGCCCTACTCCTTTAGGAATTGTTATTGATTTCTTTCCTGAACTAAATTTAAGTTCACTTATCTCTCCTACTGGCGAATTTACATGAAAAATATATCTATCTAATATTGTATTTTTAATATTTTTTTCTAATACATTTTTACCATTTACATTTCTCCAAGGATCCTCCATTTCATATCCCATTGGATATAATAAATAAAGATATCCTTTCCAAATCCCTTCTGTTGTTGTTGCAACTATATCTATATTTCCTTTTTTATAATAAGCTTCTTTAGGTATAATAACAAAAGTCATTAGAAAAAATAAAAATGGAAGTATGTATTTTTTCATACTACTTCACCTCATTATATAGTCTTATATAATTCTCTCCAAAAGTATCTACTGTAAAATTCTTTTTAAAAATTTTATAATTTTTATCACCATCTAAAGAAAGTTTTCTATCTTTCCACAAGTTATAAGCCTCATCAAACTCTTTTAAAGCCTCTTCTAAATTATACTTTTCAAAATAAAATAATCCATTTTCATTATATCTTTTAAAATATTTATTTCCACCTGTTTCACTTAATAACACAGGAGTTCCCATACTCAATACCTCTAATAAAATCAAATCAAAGTATGTTTTTTCATTTGGTAACACAAACATATCTGAATTTTTTATTATATTATATCCCTCTTTTGTCCATCCAAACTCTACCCAATTTCTATTTTCTATAGGGGGAAGCTCTTCGCTTATCTCTCCACCTATTACAAAAATTACATCACTATATTTTTCTAAAACTTTTTTTCCCAGTTCTTTTAAAAAATCATAACCTTTTACTTTATTGTGTCTTCCTATGTAACTTACAATAAACTTTTCTTTAATATCTATCCCTTTATTAGAAAAGAACTTTTCATCTTTTTCTATATTTTTTATAGGTATTCCTGTTGGAACATATAGTATTTTATTATTTCTATATTTTTCTTCTAATATCTCTTTTATATTTTTATCTTCCTCATAAGGTTCCTGAGCTTCTTTACAAGGGAAAACAAGATAATCTGCATTTTTAAAAGAATCTTGATCTATTTTTTCTAATCTCTCTCTTAATTTTTTAGGGAAAGTTTTATAATCCATTTTTATATTATCCTCTATCTCCTCTTGAGCTGGAGTTTTAGGACAGTGACTCGAAAGTAGTGTAACTCCTTTAAAATCTTTCAAAATATTCTTTGCTCTATAAAACGAACGAACATCATGGAAGTGTATAATATCATAGTTATTTATAAAAGAATAATCTCCTTCATAAAACTTATAAAATTTATTAATACGTTTTTCTAATTTTTTTGTTTTAAAAAGTTGTTTTTTAAACTCTCTTATAATTTTTCTAATAGCTTCGAAATTTTTCTCTTTTTTTACTTCAACTTTTTTTATAAAATCTTCGTTATTTAAAAAATCAATATTTTCTATGTTATTCTCTTTTATATAACTTTTTAAATTATATAAATATCCACTTGGTCCTCCAACTGGTCCTAATGGATAATCATTCCATATTAAAACTTTCTTCATTTTTTCCCCTTCAATATATATCTTATTTTTCTAGTTTTAAGTTTAAACTTAACTAGTTCTCTTTTTAAAATATTTTTCAGTGTTTTGTTCTCCTCTTCAAATCCTTTCCAAGGTGTTTCATTTAAATATCTCCAATACAGATGTTTATAAGGAGAGTAACTTCTACAATCCCATGGTTTTACATCTCCGGTAAAGTGAACTATTCCAATTTCACTTTCTAAACAGTTATTTTCCTCACTGTTCCCATGAGTATAATTCCAAATTAAATCATTTATCATATAGTCATTTTCAAACATTATATTTAATGCATCTTGCTCATTTAGTTGTAATTCTCTGTCTGGACTTAAACAATAATCTATTGTTTTTAAAAACTTACTGTTTTCTCTTAATTTTTTTAAATCCATTACCATAACGCCTGCGTTAAAATATGTTCGTTCTAAACTCAGATTCAACCTTTGCAAACTAGATTTCTGATCTTTTTTTCCATCTAAAATAACGCCAATGGATTTTCCATTTAAATCCATTTCATATAATTTTTCCAATGGTTTTAGAACAACTATATCACAATCTAAATATATTGCTCTATCCTCATTTTTTAGAAATTCAGGAATAAATAATCTTGCAAAAACTATCGAACTAAGATGTGTCCCTACTCCTACTTTAAATTTTTTTAGAATCTCTTTATTCATTTCAATATAGTTTATATTTGAATTATAAGATTTTACCATCTCATTTAATCTACTTTTACTTTCAGAAGAAAGATTTTCATAAATTATATTTATGTTCCAATTCTCTTTAGAATTTTTTAAAACAGACAGTAAAGTTGCTCCTAGATGTCTTCCATAACTATTTTTTTCATTTATTATTAATACTAGGTTTTTCATCTATGACTCCTTCGTACTCTTTTATAACTATATCACTTCTAAATTCAAGAACTCTTTTTTCAATAGTTTTCTCATATTTCTCTAGCTCTAATGGATTATTTAAAAGATTCTGTAACCCAGCTGAAAGAGCTTTATAATCTCCCACATGGAACAGCACTCCTGATTGACCACCTTTTAATATCTCATAAGGCCCTGTTGGACAGTTTGAAGATATTACAACTTTCCCACATATCATAGCCTCTATTAAAACTGTTGGAAGTCCTTCATAGTTTGAACTATGTACAAAGAGTTTACTATTTCTCATCCAAACATATGGATTTGTTGTTTTTCCTATAAGAACTATACTACCTTCTAGTCCACTCTCTTTTATAAGATTCTCAATCTCTTTTCTATCTGGTCCATCTCCAACTATATAAAGTTTCTCTTTTACTCCATTTTCTACTGCTAATTTGTATCCCTTTATTAAAGTAGCATAATCTTTTTGCACAGTATCAAGTCTAGAAACAGCAATGATATAATCATCTTTTATTAACTCTTTCTGCTGCTCATTTAATCCACTCATATCTTCAGACAGATCTAAAATTCTTTTAAAATTAAATGGGTTGTAAACTCTTTCAACCTTTCCTTTTAAGTATGGATAGATATCCTCTAACTCTGCCTTCATATCATCGCATATAGCTACCACTGTATCATATTTAGCTAAGTTCTTACCAAATCTAATAATTTTAGATTCTTTTTTTAATAACTTTGGAACAGAGTTATGTATCCAAACAATCTTTCTTTTAGCTTTTAGTTTTTCAACGTATCTTCTAGCACCCCAATCATAGTCTAAAAACACATCTACTTCACCATATTTTTTCTCTATCTCTTTCAATACATCTTTAGTTTTATTTACCACAAAACTATGTTCCTTACTCATCAGTAAATTATACATAAATTTGTGGTATAGATTTTTCTTTCTCTCTCTATGGTAGTGAGTTTTTTCAATTAATGCCTCTGGTTTTAGAAAATATATATCTATACCCTTTGGAACCTGATCTAGAAACACATTCTCTTTACCTGAATTATCCTCTATTATTAAAGAGATGTTATATCTATTACCATCTAAATTTTGTAGCATCTCTATTAGTACTCTTTCTAAACCTCCCATACGAAGGCTTCCACTTCTAACAACTAAATTCTTTTTCATCTCTCACCTCTTTTAGAGCCTTTTTAAAATCCTCAACCTCTATACTATTTATATTCAGTGCTGGATACTCTTTATCTAAAATATCTTTTCTTATTTTTTTAGGTGTTACTATTTTTAACCAAGGTATATTGTGAATAAAAGCACCATTATTATCTTTAAACAGAATAACTCCCTTTTTTCTAAGAGCAAAGCAAGCGTTATAAAGTCCTGAATCAAATCCTATAAATAAGCAACTTTTAGCAACTACTTCAAAAACCTCTTTCAGAGATGTTTTATTTACAAGATTCTCGATATTTCTCTCTCCTAAAAGTTCTATTAACCTTTTAGCATAACTATCTTGCAAATCTCCATTTCCAACTAAAACAATTTTTCTATCTGGATACTGATTTTGTACCTCTTTTAAATACTCAGCCATTAAAATTGGTGAGCATACCTTTTCTCTTCCTGTTGAGCCAACAGCTACAACAATATCTTTTTCCTCTACTTTAAATAATCCACCAATGTCTGGTGTTAACTCTTCTCCAGTTTTATCTATATTTAAAATCTCTTTTCCCATAATAGCAACTTGATTCATTACATAATCATTCTCTAAAATATAACTCTTTGTATAATACTTATTATTTCTTTCAACTTGCCAATTTAGATCACATTTTCCTATTCTCTCTGGAATAAAAAGATTTCCAACAGTAATATCATTTGCAAATTCAATATTTATATATGTAGAGAATCCCATAGAGTTTAGTTCATACATTTTTTTAAGTCTTGGAAAGAAATTTTTTCTATCTTTTCTAGAATACTCTATAGTTTTATACCCTAGCATATCCCCAAGCTTTGTGTATCCACTTTTCATTAAAACATAGATATTATCTTTTCCATATTTTTTTTCTATCTCTTCCATTAGTTTTGTTCTTACTAAGATATCCCCTATACCATCACAACTTTTTACTAAGACCTTTCCTGTAGGTTTAAATCTATTTTTAAAAAAGCTAAGTATAAATCTAACTAAATAAAGGTTTATTCCCTCCTGTATATAGGATTTTTTTAAGTACTTTTTATCCATTAAACTTTCCACCCCTTATTTCTTAATTTAACTTTTAGCCCCCTTATCTTCTCTACTAAGGAAAGTTTTTTAAAGTTCTTTATAGTATAAGCTAAAGCATATCCTAAATCTCTTTTTACTCTATAATTTTTTTCAACTTCATAATCTCTTTCTAAAACTAATAGATCATTTTTTAAAGTTAATATATCATAAGCTCTTTTAAAGTGCCAAAAGTGCTCGCTTTTAGCTTGAGTATCTATAATTTTTATACCATCCTTAGTTTTTATAAAGTTTGATGTATTTAAATCTCCATGATAGATACCTTTTTCATGTATTTTTTCTACCATATCCATAATTATGTCTATATCCTCTATAGTTCTAATTATCTCTCCGTCAATATACTCCATAAGTATAAAACTCTCTTTTAGAAAAACACCTCTTTTTACCATTACAGCTAAGGGCTCTATAAAAAAATCTAGCCCCATATTTTTAGCTGTTTCCACATTTATAAAACTTGTTAGTCCCTCACCTTTTTTAAATATTGTTTGAATCTTTCTTTGAGGTATAACTGTTTCAGCTTTTGGAGATTTTAAAACATAAAATCTCCCATCTATCTCTATTTTAGCTACATAGTTTCTCTCTGTATTTTTATACTCGTCAATTACTTTATAATTTTTATCTAAAACTATTTCAGCTAATCTTTTATTGCTTTCATTTTTATAGTATATTTTAAACTCTTTATATAACACATCTTTTATCATATACACTCTCTTCTAAAATTTTATTTACATTTTCTACAACTTCATCTAATGATACTCCCTCTACTGTATATCCACTTTTTGTACCTCTTACAATTTCATATCTCTCACTTTTAGGTTCAAATAGTTTTGCACTATTCTCTGTTAAAGGATATATTCCTACAATTGGAATATTGTAGGCTGAAGCTATATGAATTAGCCCTGTATCTACACTTACTAGCATATCACTATACTTTAAAATTCCTGCAGCTTCTCCAATTCCATTCGTTTTAGGAAGCTGTTTTATATTTTTTCTATTTAAACTATCTACTAACTCTTTTAAAATCTCATATTCACTTGGTAAACTAATTATGTATGCAACTATATCCTTATTTAAATTTGTAAGCTTTAAACTTAGCTCTTTCAATTGTTCTAGCGTTAAACTTCTAGGTTCTGAACTTGCTCTATGATTAACAACTATATTTACTTTATTTTTTTCAAAATAGTTTTCATATTTTCTTTCATTCTTACCAAGATACAACTTATACTTTCTATTCTCTTTATGTAATCCCAAAGGTTTTAAATAATCCATATTTATATCTACTGCGTGAGCATCATCTTTTACATCTATATAGCTATCAAAAAGTGTTAATTCATCTTTTTTTATACCAAACTTTTCCAGTCTATATCTTCCAATTAGATACTTTGGTGCCATAAGTTTCAATGATAACGTGTGAATGAATCTACAATTATTTGTAAAATCAAAATATAGATCATACTTTTTTCTATTTCTTAAAGCACCCTTTATCTGTCTATAACTTTTTATAAACTTATTCCTTGTAGGTTTTTCATTAATCTCAATTACCTCATTAATATACGGTATATTTTCCACTAAACACTTTGCACCTTTTACCACAGTTATATCAATTTTTACATCCTCATTTAACTTAGAAAGTGCTTCAAGCATTGGAGTTTTTACAACAATATCTCCTATTCTTCCACCACCAATAAGCACTTTTTTAATCTTTTCCTTTTTGATACCTTCTCTTCTTTTTTTTCCAACTAACTTTATAGCTAATCCCCTAACCATAATCCCTCTCCCTTATATATATTTAAAATAGTTTGAATAAGTCTTTTCTTATATATTCATAAGTAAACTCATTCATTTTTTTGTACATCTCATCTTTTATAGATTGTTCTAAATTTTTGTCATTTAAAATATTTAAAACAGTTTTTTCAAAGGTAACTTTATCATTTAATGGTACAAGCCCCCCAGCCTTTCCATCTACTAATATCTCTCTTGGTCCTGTTGGACAATCATAAGCTACAACAATTGTGTCACATAACATAGATTCTATAAATACAGTTGGTAATCCCTCTCCCATAGATGTATGCAAAAACATCTTTGCAGCTTTCATATATGGAAATGGATTTTTCTTTTGACCTAGAAGTAGTACATCCTCTTCTAAGTTAAGCTCTTTTATCTTTCTCTCTATATTAGGTCTATCATCTCCATCTCCCAATATATAAAGTTTCTCTTTAACACCTTTTTTCTTAAGCTCTCCATAGATTTCTACTAATCCAACTCTATTTTTACCACCTACAAGTCTTGAAACACCTACAAAGAATCTATCTTTTAATAGTTTTTCATCCTCAGGTGTTATCTCTGATCTATCCTCTGCTTTAGATTTTATTACATCAAAATCCATAGGATTATATATTCTAACACCTTTATCTTTAAATTGTGGAAACATCTCTTCAAACTCTTTTTTCATATCGTCGCAAATAAGTACCACTTTTTTATAAAGCTCAAATCTCTTTCTATAAGCCTCGTATTTTCGCCCTTTCTTATTAGCCAAAGAGTAGTGTACCCATCCAACTACAGGAACTTTTAAGTTTTTTATATATCTCCACATACTTCCATCAAAATCTATTACCACATCAAACTTATTCTTTTTAAAATAGCTATCTATCCACTTTTGAATAGTTACTCTACTATAATAAAGATTCCATTGATACTGTAATCTAACTAAAAAGTTTTTCTTATTTTTTGAAAGCTCCTCAGTTTTTCTACAAAGATCTTCATCTTTTATATATTCAATTTTTATATTTTTAGGTACTTCACTGGCAAAAACATTTTTTTCTGGAATATTTTCCTTTATGATTAAAGTTATTTCTAGTTCAGGCTCCTTACTCAGTTTCTCCAAGTAGTTTATTAAAACCCTCTCTATTCCACCCATATACAGTTGACCACTGTATATAGCTATTTTTTTCTTCATACACCTATCTCCTTCACATCAAACTTGTTTATATCTGCTTCCTCTCCAACTGCTGGTACATCACTAGAAAAAACTTGCTTTACCAGTGCTGAGTTTGGTCCCCAAACAACTGAGTTATTATCTCCTGTATCAAGTCTATAAACTGCTGTCATTGGAAGTTTTTCTGCTACACCTATATGAACAATTGAGGTATCTGGAGTTATTACATAATCAGCATGTTTTATTAGCTCTACAACTTCTAATATTCCAGAAAGAGTTGGATACTTTACTCTGTCTCTCTCTCCTAAAACCTCTATTATCTCTTCAATCTCACTTTTTTTACTAGATTCACCAATAAATATCAACATGCTCTTACTCTCTTTTAAGATTTTACAACTAATCTCTAAAATCTTCTCTTTATTAAAACTTCTATGTTTACTAGCTGCATAGGGATTTAAAACTACAAAGCTCTCTGGATTTCCAAGCTCACGAAGTCTTCTTTTAATCTCATCCTTTACAACTATTCCTGTATGAATTTCATAACTTAAATCTGGATTTTCTATTCCAAAAACCTTTAAAATATTTTTATACATATCTGTTATATGCTGCTTGTAATCTTTTTTATAACTTATATCAAAAAGTTCCCAATCACTTTTATCTAGCCCTACATTGACTTTAGCTTTACATAGATTTATAAACTTCATCTGATTAACACGAAGCATCTCTGAAAAATCAACTAATACATCATAATTTTCTTTAGCAAGTTCATTAGCTAGTTCGCTCTCTTTACCTTTTTTATAGTTATATATTTTATTTATATGGGGGTTAAATTTAATAATATCAGTAGCTGCACCTCTACTTACTACTCCTATTTTAATATCTGGATATCTCTTTTGTATCTCCCTAAACATAAGAGTATTTATAACCATATCCCCTATTTTTCCATCATAACGTAAAAAAAGAATAGACTTTACTCTACCCATATCTAATCTATTATCTCTCACTAACTCTGAATGTTTTTCACTTTTTCTATCCCAAAGTTTTCTACCTATATTTAGCCTTATTGGTCGTAGAAAATCCTGAACTACCCTATTTAACTTACGGATCATATTTTCCCCTCATATATTTACATTTTATTTTAATTATAACACATCTCACTCTTAATTTTAACATTATAATACCTCAATTTCCTTTACAACTATTTTTTTGATTTTTTCATGTATTTTTTTCAAGAATTCATGTTATAAAAAATAATTTTCGCATTCTGTATACTAAAATGTTTTTAGAAAATAAATTTATAAGACTTAGGAGGTTTTTTATGTTAAAAAGAAATTTTTTAATTTTACTTACTGCTACCTCTACTGGAATTTTTGCACAATCCTCTAATGCTTTTAACTTCTCTTTAGGAACTGTTAACGGTAAGGCAGGGGAGTATGTTTATGTCCCTGAAACAGGAGAAAAAGTTAGCTACTTAGATTGGAAAATTAAAAATGTTCCTGTTTTTATACTTGGTTACACACACACATTTGATAATATAGAGTTTCAAATGGGACTAAAGAAAAACTTCAGCTCTACATCTAGTGGATCTATGAAAGATTATGATTGGTACTCATCTGAAGACACTGAAGATGGAGCTACCCCTAATGATTACGGGAAGCTTTCAAACTTCAGTGACAATAAAAACTATGTGGAAGATCTTTTAATGTTTGATACAAATATTAAGTACTGGTTTTATCACACAGAAAACTTAAAATCTGGACCTATGTTAGGTTTCAAATATGATTACTTTAAATTTTATGCTAAAGGTGGAGACCAATATAACTATATGTTAGATGGTTCTACTACTATCTATAAAGATGACTACTCTAAAAAAAGTATTGAGTATTCTCAAAAATTTTTCACACCATATGTTGGTTATGGAGTTTCGTACACTTATGAGAAACTGATTTTAGATTTAGAGGTTAAAGGTAGTACATATGGAAAAGCCAAAGCTAAAGATAAGCATCTTGAAAGAGGTCCTATGGAATCTAATGAAAAATATAAAGATGTTAAAAATTTAGGAGTTAAACTTGCAGCTACATACCCTATAACTCCATCAATTGATATAAATGGAACTTTAGAATACTCTAAATATTTCCACAAGAAAAAATCTACTACTGATTTTACAACTGATGAAGGTGAAAAAATTAGTGGTATCAAAAACCTATCAGGTATTAAAAATAGCAGTTATGTAGTATCTCTTGGAGCTACATACAAGTTTTAAAAATTCGGAGGGAAATTAAATGAAAATATATAACAAAAAATATCTATTTATTGGAATCCTTGCTTCCTTAGTAACAGCATGTGGAAGTGGAGGAGGTGGCGGTGGTAGTAGCAACTCACCTTCTGTTTCTACACCTTCACCAACAGTTAGTGCTAAACCAGTGGAAAACACAGATAAAGTAGAACATAATAATAGAGTTGATGAAAAACCTAGAGTTCCATCACTTCCAGAGGTTAAAGAGGATAAACCTGACTCTAATCTACCTTCTGTAGAAGAAGTTATTCAACCTAATGAGGAAGTGGTTCCTGTTCCTCAACCAGAAGAAGAACTACTTCCTCCTCCACCATATGAAATGCCACCATCTAAAAATAGTGGTCTATTAAATGTTGAACGTGACGGATGGGATGGTGTTGTAGCTGTTAATGGAAAAACTGCTACAAATGAAAAAACTGGTGTTATAAATGTGTTATCAAAATACTCATCAGGAATGGTCTCTGTAAGCAAAGGATCAAAAGCTATAAACGAAGGAACTATCACGGGAACTCAACCAGATTCTAATACAGATATGGCTTTAATGAAGGGGATTTACGGTGGTAATCTTGAAAATAATGGAACTATTAGAGGTACTGGTTCTGCTGTTAGTGCCATGCTTAATGAATCATATCATGGCGAAGGCTTTACCTCTGTAAATAACGGTAATATTGAATTAATTGGAGATAATAAAGAGAACTTACACTACACTCGTCTTGTTGGTATGGATGCTGTAAAAAGTAAAAAGGATGATGACAATGAAGAGGATATTAAATTAGTAAATAATGGTACCATCAATGTTCAAAACAATAACTTTCATCTTTTAAATCCAAATGCTATTTCATCTATGTATATTCATGGTATGAGTGTTAATATTTACTCTAAATCTAATACTAAAAATGAAGCTATAAATAATGGAGAGATTACAGTTAGTGGAAAACATAGTACTGGAATGAATGCTTATGGTAATAATATAACTTTAATCAACAAAGGAAAGATAAAAGCTTCTGGTGAATTTGCTAATGGTATAAGTGCATATGGAGAAAATATTCAAGCTATTAATGAGGGAACTATAGATGTTGATGGATATCACTCATCAGGTATTAGCGTTAGTGAGGGAGCTGTTGGAATAAACGAAAAAACTGGTGTTATTAAAATAGATGGTCAAAATGCTTTTGCTATGAGTGCTACAAATGGAAGTAAAATTATTAATAAAGGTAAGATCATTTTAAATGGACAATCTACTGGTATGTACGCTGGAAATGTTGGAGTAAATGCTGACCAATATGCAACAAGCACTATTGAAAATGAAGGAGAGATTATCTTTGAAGATTCAAATATTAAAACTGCTATCTGGGCATCTGAAAATGGTACTTATATAAATAAGGGTAAAATAATAGGTTCTGATGGAATTGAAATTAAAACAGAAAATATGGGTAGATTTGTCGTTGGAAAAGATGCTTCTGGAGATATTTCTAGAGTTAGAGCAAAAAGAAGTTTAAAAATAGATGGAGATGTTGTTGCATCTAAAGATTTAATAGATGGAAACAAAAAAGAGTTTATCTATAAAGATGTATTCTCTGCTCCTCAAATTGAAATAACTAGAAGTGCCGATCCAAAATATGTTTCAATGTTCTATAACTCAAAATTAGAACTTAATAACACTGGAAATGTGGATATGGCAATTTATAGAAATGAAACTACTGTTGAAGAAAGCTATGAAAGCGAAGAGTTTAGCTCTTTAACTAGTTCTTTAGATAACTATTTAGACATAGAAAACCTTGAGCTATCTAAGGATGAGAAGTTAGTTGTTGATAAGATTTTAAAATCTGATAAAATCAGTGATGTTCAAAAAGTTGTAAAGGATTTATCAGGAGAGATCTATGCTAATCTTCCTAGACAAATTTTTGATATTCAAGATAGATTTATAAAAGAGGATGGTAAACTTATAGATAATCTAAATGAGTATAGCTATAACTTTAACTTCTTTGGAGATAAGTCATCTGTTAAAAATAAAGGGGAGATCTCTGGATATAAGACTACGTCAGAGGGATTTGTGGGAACAAAGAGATTTGAAAACAATGTGTTTGCAACTATTGGATATGAAAACAGTAGTGTAAAATACAACGAAGGTTCTAAAGGATCTATTCAATCTATTCATACTGGAATCTATAAAAAACTACTTTTAAATGAGTTTGATATTAAACTAGGACTAAATGGTGAGTATAACTTCCATGAAACAAATAGAGAGATTGATAGTTTTGATAAAAAAGCTAAAGGGAAATATAATTCATATACTTTAGGAGCTAATGGAGAGATTAGTAGAGTTTATGGGGACTCACTATATATAAAACCTACTCTTGGGTTAAATTTAGGATATGGAAAATATGAAAAGTTCACTGAGAAAAACGCTGGTGATTTAGGATTAACTGTTAAAGAGGAAAATTACTTCTCTATCTTACCAAGTGTTGGATTTAAAGTTGGAAAAAACTTTGAATTTGTAGATATCTATTCAAATGCAATCTACTCATATGAGTTAGGTGATCTGAATAAAAAACAAGGTATGTCTCTTTTAGGAGATAAAATTAACTATAAACTGAATAGTGACTCTTTAGAGAAAGCAAATTTAATATTAAATGCTGGAGTATCTACTGAGATTAAAGATTTCAAAATCACTTTTGAAGTTGGAAAAGAGTTTGGAAAAAGAGATAACAACTACCTAGCATTAGGTATCGGTTATAAATTTTAAGTACCCCCGAAATAGTAAAAAGGCTACGGAATATCCGTAGTCTTTTTATTTTCTCTTTATTTTTTAATCTTACATTTTTTACAAGTTCCATTTAAAGTAAGATCATATTTTCTTATTGAAATACCATCATCTTTTGAAACCTTATCTAAAAACTCATCTATCCCTGGGATATTTATATCTGTTATACTTCCACACTCATCACAGATAAAATGTGCATGGGGGTCTAAGTTTTTATCAAACTTATCCACTTGATTTGGTAAGCTAACTTTTTTTATAGCTCCAATCTCAGTTAATTTTGTTAAATTTCTATAAACTGTTCCTAAACTTAGTTCAGGATTATCTTTTTTTAAGTCTGCATATATTGTATCTGCTGTAAGGTGTTCATGACTATTTAATATATAATTTAAGATTAATTCTCTCTGTTTAGAAAATTTCATAAATTATACCTCCTTTACATTTTTAATAATAATTACTGTTTTCATTACCATTTTCCTATAATTTTAATCTATTTTTGAGTTTTTTTCCAACTTTATTTTTAAAATTATTAAAAATTATGTTTGACAAAAATATTTTTATATGTAATAATACACTCGCAACTAATAATAGTAATGATTACTATTATTAGTTTATGAAATTTAAAAGGGAGGTATTACTATGAGAAGTATTACTACATTTGATTTACAATATGCACACAGATTCTATCAATTTAAGGGAGAGGCACAGTATCTGCACGGACACACAGGGCTTTTAACTATTGAAGTTGAGGACTCTATCAACGAGGGAGTTAATATGGTTTACCCATGTAACGAGATTCAAAAGACAGCTTGGGACGTTTTAAAGAACTTTGACCACGCACTTATTTTAAGAGAAGATGATCCACTTCTTCCTGCTATTCTTAAAGTTTATGAAGAAACAGGTATTAAAGATGGTACACCTCAAAATACAATGAAAGGTATAGCTTTTAAAAATGAGCTTGCAACTGCATACCCTGATTCTCGTTTAGTTGTTACTAAAGAAACTTTAACAGTTGAAGGAATGATTAAAATAGTTTACGAACTATTAAAAGATAAATTAAATATTGCTAAAATCACTTTCACTAGTGGTGTTAATGCTGCATCTGCAGAATACAATACAAAAAATAACATCGAGCGTTGTCCTTTATGCGGGATATCTTTAGATGAAAACCACTCTTGTCCTAAGTGTGGATACAAAAAATAAAAACTAACTAAATCAAATTCCAAATTGATCTCATTTTATGTTTTGAGCTAGATAACCTCCCCCGTTATCTAGCTCTTTTTCTATTATATTTACTTCTAAAAAGATGCAGAATTCTAAAAAATATGATATACTTTTTTAATGTAATATTAATGAAATTCTATTGTTTTAGGAGGGTTATATGTCATTTTTTATGTATGTTTTTTTAATAGCTTGTGTATACTACAACAAAAAAGGAAACCCCTGGTTTTTATATCATCACATTGGAGAAGGTGGAGTTCCCACAGATTGGTTTGAGGAACATCTTAAAAATATATGGTTTTTAAATATGAAAACTCTAACAAATAAAGAGATGTTAGAATCTCTAGATAAGCATGGAAAGTTACCTAAAAATAGTTTAGCTCTAACTTTTGATGATGGTTACTATGATAACTATAAAAATGCTTTTCCACTTTTAAAAAAGTATAAGATGAAAGCTACACTTTATCTTAATACTGCCTATGTGGAAAATGATGAAAATAGAGCTTTTACATATCTTAGTTGGAAAGAGATTGAAGAGATGAGTAGTTCTGGAGTTTTTGATATTCAGTTACACTCTCATAAGCATATGCCTATTTTTGTAAATACATCTTTTGATAGAGTTGTAACTAGTGATGATCTACTAGATAGAGATATTCAGCATCTTTACGGTGGAGCTGCTAAAATTGGGTTCCCTATTTTTGGAAAAAGAGGAGAGTTTTCTAGCACAGGAGTTATTGTTCCTTTAGAAGCTGCTGAAAAATTCAAAAACTTCTATGAAAATCTATCTGATGAAGAAAAAGGAAACAAGAAGCTTATTCAGGATTTTATAAATGGTGAGCTTCATAAAGATCTGATTTTTGAAACATTAGAAACAGCTAAAACTAGAGTTTTAAATGATCTAAATGAAAATATATCTCTTATTGAGAAACATACAGGGCAAAAACCAGAGTTTTTCTGTTGGCCTTGGGGACACAAATCACCTGAGTTTATAGCCATTTTAAAAAGTGCTGGAATTGCAGGATTTGTTACTACTCGTAAGGGAACTAATGGTTTAAAACTAGATTTAGAAAATATTAGAAGAGTTGAACTTAGAGTGTTTTCACCTTTAAAGTTTAAACTTAACTTACTAATTTGTAGAAACTACTTATTAGGGAAAATTTATCAAGTGCTTTCATAGGTACAAGGGAAACAGGAGGGATTTTTAGATGTTGTCAGTGGGGCTAATAACGTTTAATGAGGAATTAAGATTAGGAAGAACTTTAAAAGCAGTTCAAGGGTTGGCAGATGAAATTGTTGTTATTGATAGTTTTAGTACAGATAATACTGTTGAAATAGCAAAGTCTTTTGGAGCTAAGGTTGAGCAGATATCTTGGCCTGGATATGGAATGCAAAAGAACAATGTTATTGAAAGATGTACTAAAGATTGGATACTACTTATAGATGCTGATGAGGTTATTACACCTGAGTTAGCAAAAGAGATTAAAGAGGTTATGGAGCATGGTGACTATTATGTCTATGAGATTCCATTTAACTCTGTATGTTTTGGAAAACGTATACGTTTTGGTGGATGGAGTGGAAGCTCTAGAGTTAGATTATTTAAGAAAACTAGTGGTCACTACTCTTTAGATGCTGTACATGAACAGTTTTTAACTGGTGATGATATTGGTAAACTTCACCACAGAATAGACCATTATACATATGAGGATTACTATGATTATCTACATAAATTTAATAGATACACTAGTGAAGGAGCTCTTGTAGCTTTTAATAAAAATAAAAGTGCTGGACTTTTTAATATAGTTTTAAATCCTATATTTAAATTCCTTAGAATGTATATATTTAGATTTGGATTTTTAGATGGTATTGAAGGACTTGCTCTTTCAACTTTTAGCGCTCTTTATACAAGTGTAAAATATCTAAAACTTAGGGAGATGAAGAAAAAGTAGAGATATCTACCTCATTTCATTGCTTTCTGCATCATTTAATAGTAAAATGAGGTAGATAAATATAAAATGAGGTAGATAAATGAAATTTTTTAATTATAATAAAGTTTTAGAAAGTTTATTAAGTAATCCTGATATTGTAGAAATAGCTATGGCTATTCAAGAATATAAAGGAAAACAAGAGCTATTTATTGAGGCTAAATCTGATATTTTAGAAAAAATGTTAGAGGTTGCTATAATTCAAAGTACAGGGGCATCTAATAGAATCGAGGGAATTTATACCTCTGAAAAAAGATTAGAAGAGATTATTGTCCAAAAATCAGAGCCTAAAAATCGTTCTGAAGAAGAAATATCTGGTTATCGAGATGTATTAACTACTATTCATGAAAACTATGACTACATAACTATTAAGCCCTCAGTACTCTTACAACTTCATAGAGATTTATACTCTTTTAGTTTAAATACTGGTGGAACTTGGAAAAATCAAGACAACGAAATAACTGAAATTGATTCTTTTGGAAATAAATCAATTAGATTTAAACCTCTCTCTGCCCTAGAAACTCCTTTAGCTATGGAAAACTTATGTAATGAATACAATAGAATTTTGAAAGAAAAAACACCTTATCTTAGACTTTTTTTAATTCCTGTATTTATACTAGATTTCTTGTCAATTCATCCTTTTAATGATGGAAACGGGAGAATGAGTCGTCTTTTAACACTTTTGCTGTTATATCAAAATAACTATATTGTTGGAAAATATATTAGTCTTGAAATGCTTATTGAAAAAACAAAATCCCATTATTATGATTCCTTAAAAGAAAGTTCTTTTCAATGGAATGATAATTTAAATAGCTATAGTTCTTTTGTTAAATATTCTTTACAAATCATTTTAAAAGCTTATAGAGAATTTTCTGAAAGAGTGGAGCTTTTGTCTAATTCAAATATTTCAAAATATCAAAGAATCAAAAATCTCTTTGATAACAGACTTAGTAAAATTAATAAAAAGAATATATCAATAACTTTTCCAGATATAAGTATAACCACTATTGAAAGAACTTTAAAAACTCTTTTAGAAGAGGAGTATATTGAAAAAATTGGAAGTGGAAGAAATACAAGTTATGTTCGAAAAAATATCTAAAACTTAGGGAGATGAAGAAAAAAATGATACTAATTGTTGAGGATACTGAGAGTTTGCGAAAACTTTCTAGAAAAATTTTAGAAAAAGAGGGATTCTCTGTAGATGAAGCTGAAAATGGAGAGATTGCTTTTGAAAAAATAAGTGGAGAAACAAAATATTCACTTATTCTTTTAGATATAATGATGCCTAAAATGGATGGAATGGAGTTTATTAAAAACTTAAGAACTTTCTCTGAGATCCCTGTTGTTTTTATAACAGCTCTTTCAGATGAGCGTAGTCAAGTTCTGGCTTATGAAAATGGAGCCGATGGATATCTTACTAAACCTTTTTCCAAAGCATTACTTCTTTCTATGGTTAAAAGATTTGAACAAAAATCATCAAAGCCTGTGCATTATGATGAGCTAACTCTTTCAAAATCTAGCAGAGGTGTTTTTATAAATGATGAAGAGATACATCTTCCAACTAAAGAGCGTGAACTTCTATTTTATTTAGAGGAAAATAAAGGAACTATTAAAACTAGAGAGCAGATTCTAGATGCCATTTGGGGTTACGATTTCTATGGAAATGATAGAGTTGTTGATAAACATATAGCTAAACTTCGTGATAGACTTGGAGAATCTAACAGATTTATTAAAACTGTTAAAGCTCTTGGCTACAAGTTTGAGGTTTAATATGAAGTTGAGAAATAAACTAATTTTAATTCTATCTTTAGTTCTTTTAGTATCGCTCTTTTTAGAGGGAGTTTTAGGAAATATCTATTTTGAAAAATATTTTAGATATACAAAAGTTTTACAACTTGAAAAGATTGATTTTATAAACAGTGGTAAAATTGATTATGATAAACTTAAAGCCTATGAAAAAAATCAAAATGCTTTAGTTATGATTTATAAGGATAATAAAATTATAAATCTTGAAAATTTTTATTATATAAAGGTCAAAACTCAAGATGGAGAGGCTTTTGTGCTACTTGATGCCTTTTTAGATAACCTTTACTCAAATACTCCTTTAAAAATTGAGAATAGAGATTTAGTTGAGATAACAGCTATTAAAGTTTTAAATGACTATTATCTTCCAACAACTTTAATAAAAAATAATGATATTTTTAAAGACTATAAATTTAGTTATCGTTCTAAGGATATCTTTGATATTAAAGGTAGAGTAGAACAGGTTAATACCCCTTATACTCAATCTAGTTTAGGAGATGATTTTTTAGAATCTCTTTTAACTATTGATGTTTTAAAACCACAAAAAGGGAGATATAAAGATGTGGATGGAGATGACGAGTTTCAACTTATTACTTTAAATCGTGATGGATACAAAGTTGTTATCTTTTACTCTTTTGAAAATATTAAAGATATATTTCCCTCTTTAAAGTTATATTTTTATATGAAAGCTATTTTAATTATTCTTTTAACTATTCTTATTGGAGTGATTTTAGAAAAAATTATGATTAATCCAATTGTTAATCTTTCAAAAATAAGTGAGAAAATAGCTAATCTTAATTTTATAAAAGAGATTGATTATAAAAGTAAAGACGAGATTGGAACTCTTTATAAGGATATATTTAAAATGAGTGAAAAACTTGAAAACATAATTGAACTTTATAGAGGAAAAGTCTCTCGAAATAAGGAAGCTCAAATAAAGTTAGAGGAGAGTATCAAGCTTTTTATGCATGAAGTTAAAACTCCCCTTTCAGCTATTATAGGATTTAGTGACCTTCTTTTAGAGGATGAAGCTAATGAGGAGATTAAAATTATAAATACTGAAAGTAAGAGAATTTTAAAAATGGCTAACACTCTTTTAGAGGAGAATCGTTACTCTCAAAATGAGATGATTTTAAATAAAAAAACCTTTAGTTTAATCTCTTTAATTGAACTTTCTTTAAAGATTTTAGAAGGA
Source organism: uncultured Cetobacterium sp. (assembly GCF_947038635.1). Classification (GTDB taxonomy): domain Bacteria; phylum Fusobacteriota; class Fusobacteriia; order Fusobacteriales; family Fusobacteriaceae; genus Cetobacterium_A. Next base: position 21,506 of record NZ_CAMQXC010000006.1, read on the forward strand.
GAAAACAAAAATATAGATATTGATATCTCTCATTTAAAAAATACCTCAATCTATGGTGATAGAGAGAAGTTAGAACAAGTTATACTAAATATTTTAAAAAATGGTTTAGAGTATGCTAAAAAAGAGATAAAGATTTATACTGAAGAAAAAAATAATGAGATAACTCTATTTTTAGAAAATGATGGACCTCATATTCTAAATGAAAATTTAGATAAAGTTTGGAATAAATTCTTTTCATCCAATAGTGGTGATAGAGGCCTTGGACTTTATATATCTTCAGAGATTTTAGATGCTCATGGATTTAATTATGGCGCTCAAAATAGTGAGCTCGGTGCGAAATTTTTTATAGTTTTAAAAAAGGGGATATAAAAGAGATATTCTCAGGTTAATATAGGTTATAAAATAACACGTATTAAAGGAGAACAACTATGAAAAAATTACTATTTTTAATGACTTTAGTTTCAGCACTGTCTTTTGCAAAAGATTCCCCAACTGATATTTTAGAGGATCGTATCGAGGATCATCTAAAAGTTAGAATGGAATCTATCTTAAAAAAAGCTGACTATGATGTTACAATTGTTAATAACAATATGAATGTAGAGGTTGAACTTGAAGGACTTACAGTTCCTAAACTAAACTTCGATAAAGTTGCTCAAGATATCTTAAAAAATCTAGGAACAGATAGCTCTGTTGATGACATATACATTGTTATAAAACATGATAGTGCAGTTGGAGAGGACAAAATTCTTTACTCACAATACTTTAAAAAATAATAGCTTTTATTAACCCTCTAAACTAATTTAGAGGGTTTTCTATTTGCATCTAATATGTTATACTAATCTAATCTACTATCTAATTTTAAAGGAGTTTTAAGCTATATATGAAAAGAAAGCCTCATAATATTTTTGCAGCTTTTTCTATTATTTTAATAATAATATCTTTTATCTCATTTTTGGTTATTAAAGAGAATAATCTACAAAAGAAAGAATCATCTTTTTTTAAAAAAATAACACCAAGCAACAATAATATTGATTTTGAGAAACTCTCTCCTTTGGAAAAAGATATTTGGGATAAATTTCAAGAAATACCTAAAAGTGAATATAATACCAAATATGAAGAGATTGCTGAAAATAATAGAGTTCTTTTAAATATATCCTCTAAAGAAAATAATATTGGAGCTTATATTCTGAAAATAGTTTTAAATAGTGGAGAGCTCTCTCCAAAAGCTAAACTTTTTATTTTGAATAAACTTAGAGTTTTAGATGCTTCCTCTGGAAATATTGTTGACTCTATTAAAATAACCATGGAATCTCTCAATTTAGCGGAAGAATTAAACTCTGAAAGCGATATTGTTAAAGCTAAAATTGCTTTAAGTTCTATTTTTAATAGTTTAGGTGGACATGAATCTTCTATAAAAATACTTCAAGATATTGATATTGAAAATAAAAATTTCCCAGGAGTTTCAAGAGTTACAATATCTTTATACTTATATTTGGCAGAAAATTATGGTTTTTTAAATAATACCACTGAGGGATTTAAATATCTAAATAAAATTACACCTTTAATAACTGACGAGTGCGGCGAATATAAAAAAAATATTTTAATTTTAAAAAATCTACTTGAAGCTAGACTTTATATAATATTAGATGATCAAGAGGCTGCTCTAAAGTGCTTAAATACTGCTAATCAACTATTAGCTAACTTAGAAAAAGCCTTTTTTACTGATCTTAAAACTTTGCGTTTATTAACTTTAGAGAGTTATTATTTAAAATATAACTCTCTAAAGTTTTCTCCAAATAGTATAAAAAATTTTATTAAAAATACTAACTATCATGGAGATATTACATTTTTAAAAATAGCTTTTAATCTACTTTTTCAGTACTACTATGAAACTAAAGATTTTGAGGAATATACTAAACTTGCAAAATCTTATGATAGCTATCTAGCTGAGGTAAATCTAGCTAATAATAAAGTTTTTACTATGTATCTTATTGAAAATCTAGAAAATGAATATTTTAGTAAAGAAAATGAAAAACTTTACAGAAATATTTTCTTACTTATTCTTCTTATGGTTTTAATTCTAGGGGTATCATATAAACGTATGTTATATCTTGATAAAAAGTCTAAAGTTGATGCTTTAACAACTATTGGAAATAGACTGGCTTTTAAAGAGGATTTCAACTTTTTAAAAGGTAATAACTATTGTATGTTACTTTTTGATATTGATAATTTTAAAAAAATTAATGATACTTATGGTCATGAGTTTGGTGATGAAGTATTATCTACTATAGGAAAAATTCTTAAAACTATTGAAAATAAAGAGATTTCTATCTATCGTATTGGTGGTGAAGAGTTTGCCATTATTTTTACTCATTTTAATGAAAGTTTTGCTATGGAAAGTTGTGAATATATTAGAAAAAGTGTGGAGAATATCCATTGGAAATACCCAATTACTGTTACAATAAGTGGTGGCTTTGCCAAGTCTATGGAAAATATATATGCTGAATGTGATAAAAGACTTTATAAAGCTAAAGGCTCTGGAAAAAATATGATTATATATCAAGATATAAATGAAGGAGATGTTTAATGATTTATCGATTATTTGCCCTTGTTTTTTTTGTATTTTTCAACTTTGCTTTTAGTGAAGTTTATATACCAAATACACCTAAAGAGAGCGAGGAGTTTAGCCAATTACAAAAAAAACAAATAACTCTAGCCTTAATAGATGAACCTTTTTATAATTTAAAATATCCTGATACCCGCTCTATGAATTCTACTGTGGAGGAATTTTTAAAAGATTATATGCAGTTAAATGTAACTTTTAAAAAAGTTTCATTTAAAGATTTACAAAAAGAGATTGAATCTAATACTGTTGATGGAGTAGCTTTAATTCCTAAAAATCAAGTTTTTGATAAAATTCTTGATTTTAGTGATAGCATCTTTTCAGAAGAACTTTACGTTGTTTCAAAATCTGAGCCAATATATTCACTAAATGATCTAAATAATAAGATTATATATACACCTTATATGGCATCATATATCAATATCCTTAAAGCTATTTTAGATAATAATGATTTATTTGCTTATCCTATTCCAGTAAGTAACTTAAAAAATTTTGATGATAAACTTATTCTTACAACTAATCCTGTTTTATACAAACCAAAATATGGTGTTAAAATAGGTCACTCATCTGGAATTACTATAGCCTTAAATCATGAATTTAAAAATTTTCTTCCTTTTATTAATAATGCTTTAAAAATAAAGTATAGATCTATCTTTTTAAAAGATTTAAACAATTTAAATAGCTCTATATCTTATAATAATTTTTATACATCCTTAACTCCTAAAGAGAAAGAGTATTTAAATAATAAAAAGCATATCAAAATAGCTTATGAAAAGGATTCAGACTCCCTTGTTTCTTATAAATCTAAAATTGATAGTAAGTATAAAGGGATTGCTCCTAATATTTTAAAAGCTTTAAAAAATATTTTAGGAATCAACTTTATAGATATAACAGATAGTGGAAATAAAATCATTGAAAATCTTAAAAATGGAGAGTTTGATGTTACTGTTCTTTCTAAGACACAAAAACGTAATGAGGAGTTTATATTTTCTAAAAAAATATACGAAATTGGAACTTATATTATTAGTTTAGAAAGTGGTCCAACTTCTAATAGAACTATTGGTGTTTTAAAGGATAATGTAGAGGAACATATTGCTCAAAGATATGATGTTGATAAAAATATTATTGTTTTTGATGATTTTAACTCTATGGTAATAGCTTTAAACAACGGCAGTGTTGGAAATCTTCTTGTAACTAATAAAGAGGATTTTGATTCTAATAAATATAATATCATTCCATTTGAAACCATCCCTGTTAACTTTATGTTTAATAAAGAAAATACAGTTTTAAGAGATATTATAAATAAATCTTTTATATACTCTATCGATTTAAAAGCATTTGCTGAGCTTTCTCAGCTAGAACGAGAAACTGAAAATAAAATAATCTATATAAAAGATAAAAATATTCAAAATCTTCTTATTATTTTCTCTATATTTTTTGCTTTTATAATTTTAGCTATCTCAACTTATTTATATAAAGAGCGTTTAAATAAAAAAAATCTACTTAAAGACTCTTTAACTGGTCTTCCTAATAGATTTATTTTTGATAAATTTTGTAGTGAACAAAACTCACTTACTGGCTCTACTTTTGTTATTGATTTAAATAATTTTAAAAATATTAATGACTCTTTAGGACATGAATTTGGAGATGTTATTTTAAAAGAGTTTGCTAATTTTTTGAAAAATAGTTTTATTGATTCTTATATTTTTAGAATCTCTGGTGATGAGTTCTATGGATTCTCTTTTGAAAGCCAGGAGGAAATTATTGAAAAATTAAAAAAATATAGAGATTTTTGTCCTACACTTTATAAAAATAATATTACTTTTAATTTAGGAGTAAGTCATAAAATATCATCTATCTCTCTTGCTACTAGTTTTAGATATTCTGATTTAGCAATGCTTGAAACTAAAAAGGAGAAAAGTAGTTTTTATAAAATTGCAGATGAAAAATTTATTGAAAAAATGGATAGAGAGTCTTGCATCCTTTCATTATTAAAAGAGGACATCAGTGGTATTTACGCTGTACTGCAGCCCAAATACTGCATAAAAACAAATAAAATTATTGGAGCTGAGTCTCTTGCTAGATATAAATCTTTAGAACTTGGATCAATTGGTCCATTTGAATTTATTCCAATCGCTGAAAAATATAACTTTATATATAAAGTTGATTATAAAATTGCTAGAGAATCTATTATTTATATTAGAGATCTTATTAATAATGAAGTAAAATTAGATAATTTTAGAATCTCATTTAATATATCTATGAAAACTTTTAAAAGAGATGATTTAATTACTGTAATATCTGGACTTCTTAGTTACTTTAAAGTTCCAGGTAAATACATTGAAGTTGAAATTACCGAGTCTATCTTTGTTTTAGATATGAAGGATCTTATTACAAAATTAAAAGCACTTAAAAATTTAGGCATCCAAATATCCCTTGATGACTTTACTGCTGGACACTCTACTGCTGGACTTTTACCTCTTTTACCTATAGATATCGTTAAATTTGATAAATCACTTTTAGATTCTATTGATATTAACGAAACAAAAGGAAAAATTGTATATAAAAATTTAACGTCACTAATAAAAGATTTAAATTTTAAAATTGTATCAGAAGGTGTTGAGACAAAAGAACAATTAGAGCTCCTAAAATTTTTAGGAGTTGATTATGCTCAAGGTTATTATTTTAGTAAACCTATTTCAAAAGATGAATTTGCTGTGGAGGTTAAGACCCTATGATTTTTAAATTAGTTTATCCTTTATTAATTGTCTTATTTTTTATCTCAGCCTTTATCAATAAAAATAGTCTTTTTAATGATATAAATTCATCTGTTGATAATTTTAATATTCGATTTAATAAGGATATACAAACATTAAGAAAAGAGATCGACTTTTTAGATGCTACTAAAAAAAGTTTACCATTTATAAATTATACAGTTGATGAAAATATAACATATTTTGATATAGATGGAGGTGGAGTTTATTTTAAAAATATAACTTCATACCCTAATCAATTTTATTTTTATAATTTAAAAGAAGCTAAAGAGAATTTGAACTCTAAGTTTAACAACTCTCTTCTCTTCATTGTTTATAACAATATACGTTCTTTAAAAAATGATAGAAAGGTTATTTACACTGATGATTTTAGTCAAACTTGGGTTAAAGTTTTACAAAAAGGATCTTTGAGTTTTGATGTTTTTCAAAATAGAAGAAGTATCTCTAGAAACAATACTGAATTTGCTCTTTATAATCTCTATACTGATAAAGCTCATAAAAAAGAGATGTTTACTATAATATTTCCAGAGTATGACTATTTTAATAATGCTCAAAAACTTCGTGCTCTTTGGTATTTTGATTTTGATCCTAAGTTTTTTGCTAAAAATATCGATAGATTAAAAGATATTTTAGGATTAGATGCTTGTATTATTGATGGAGAATATCGTGTTGTTTATTCAACAAATAAGCAACAATCTAAGAGTATTGTAGATATTAATAACTTTTATTCTTTTCCATTGGAAAAAACTAACTACAAAATCCTAATTGAAAAAGAGGGATTATTTCAGCTTATTAAAGTAAAAGAGATTTTTTTACTAACTTTTATTCTCTTTCTAATTTTTTATATAAATAAAAAAGAGAAACTTAAAAAAGAGTTACACTCTTTAAAAATGCTAAATAAGATTAAAAGTGAATTGCTTTTAAGAGAACCATTAACAGCTCTTTACAACAGATATTTTTTACAAGAGGAGATGAGTTTTCCTATTAAAAATTGTGGAGTAGTCTTACTTGATATTGATCATTTTAAAAATATAAATGACAGTTTTGGACATGATAAAGGTGATCATGTTCTTAAGGCTGTTAGTAACTCTATAAAACTAGTTTCAATTGGCAATGCTGATGCTTTTAGATGGGGTGGTGAAGAGTTTTTAATTATTTTTAAAGATATATCTAAAATTGATCTTTTAAATAAAGTTAATACTCTTCAAATGTTAATTAGAAATTTAGATATTATTGATAACCATAAAATTACTGCTTCATTTGGTCTTATCTATACTGATATTGATGATAAAGACACATTTTATAGCGCTGTTTCTAAAGCTGATGAAAACCTATATACTGCTAAGAAAACTGGTAGAGATAAAGTTGTAGCCTTCTAAAATTAGAAGGCTACTTTTTCTTTTAAAATATATAACTAACTCCAGCTGTTACTTTCCAAGACTCATTCTCTGAAAAGAAATATTTATACCCTGTATAAAATGATACTCCTGTAGCTGGATTTCCAATGGCTCCATTAAGTCCTACCTCTTGAGAGAAACTATTTTTATCCTTTAAATCTCCCTTTTCCTCCTCTTGAGCTAAAACTCTTGATTTATATTTTACATCTTCATCTATTCTATTTAACTCCTGTTTTACTCCTGCACTTATAGAAAAATCTACAATATTGCTCTCTTGAAAATATTGTTTTCCAACTCCCATACCTAAATATAGAGTATTTAAAACTCCATTTAAATTATCTAAACTCACATTATAATTTCCGTAGTTTTCATTTATACTTCGTTGAAATACTGCTACAGATTGTATTTTTCCCATAGGTTCAAAATATACTGAATCAACATCTATCTTTTTAGATACTTTTCCCATACCTCCAAAAAAATAATTTTTCAAATTAGAATTTAAAGCATCATCTAAATTTTCACAGTTAAATCCTATTAAATCTTCACTATATTTCAAATATGCTATATTTATTTTAGGGTCGGTTTTTATTTGAGGAGTTTTTAAATTGCTTTTTACATTACTATCCATTTTTATATAACTCATAGTCCAACCTGAATCTAGTTTTAAGTTTAGTGGGTATCTTTTTCCAATAAATAGTTTATTTTCATTTTTTTCAAACCCGCATAATAGTTGAAAAATTAGAATGAAAAATACAAAAATATACTTCGCCACTAAACCCCTCCTTTAGTCTTTTTTTATTTATACTAAATTTTTTTATATTACCTTTTGATTTTTTCTCTTTACTTTATTTTTTTAAAAAGAAACTTTTACTTTTTCACGAATATAAAAGTGACGAAAACGTATTTATGGGAGGTTAATTTATGGGATTATTTTCATGGATTATTTTAGGACTTTTATCTGGAGCATTAGCTAGACTTATGATGCCAGAGGTATATACAGCTGGACTTTTAGCTACTACAGTTCTTGGAATTATCGGAGCATTAGTAGGTGGATTTATAGGTAGTCTTCTTGGAATCGGATCTGTTACTGGTCTTAACTTAGGAAGTATCTTTTTATCTGTAATAGGTGCTTTTGTTGTTCTGTTCCTATTTATAAAATTTAGAGGAAGATAATATTCAGGAGGGGTTCATGGTAAATATAACTATTAATGGAAAAAACTACTCAGTTAATGAGAAACTCTCAGTTTTAGATATTTTACAATCACTAAAATTAGAGATTCCAACTTTTTGTAGAGATGAAAGATCTGATGAAAAACTTGGTATTTGCGGAATGTGTGCTGTTTCAATTGATGGGACTGTTACAAAAAGTTGCAAAACTATCCCTACTGAAGGTATGGTTATAGATACCTTAGCCCCAGAAGTTATTGAAAATCGAAAAAAACTACTTCAAAAATATATAGACAATCATCATGTTAACTGCCTTGTTTGCCAAAAATCAGGTCAGTGTAAACTTCAAGAGTATTGCTATAAATATGGGATAGATAAAACTATTCCTAATAGTTTAGATCTATTACCTATTGATGATTCCAATCCATTTTTTGTAATAGATCCAAATAAATGTATTGGGTGTGGAAAGTGTGCTCAAATTTGTAGAAATCTTCAGTGCAACCACGCTTTAAAACTGAAAACTACAAATGGAAAGATTCACACTTGGGCTAATAAAGCTGATAATATCAATAGTTCAGCCTGCGTTTCATGTGGAAACTGTGTAAGCTTTTGTCCAACGGCTGGATTACTTCCAAAATATAAACACCAGTTTAGACATTGGGAGACTAAAACTGTAAAAACAACTTGTGGATATTGTGGAGTTGGATGCCAAATTAACTTTGAAGTTAAAGATAATACTATTGTTGAAGCTCACCCAGCTTTAGTTAAGCCAAATGTTGGGTTACTTTGTGTTAAAGGAAAATTTGGATTTTCATATGTAAATCATCCTGATCGTTTAACTCATCCTCTTATTAAAGAGAATGGTGTTTTTAGAAAAGCTAGCTGGGATGAGGCTTTTTCTCTAATTACTAAAAAGTTAGGTGACACTATGAAAACTTATGGTGGAGAAGCCATTGGAGCTTTTTCTTCTGGTAAGTGTACAAATGAGGAGAACTATCTTTTCCAAAAGTTCTTTAGAGGAGTTGTAAAAACAAATAATGTGGACCACTGCTCAAGACTTTGCCATAGCTCATCCTCTGCTGCTCTTGGAAAAACTTTGGGATATGGAGCTATGTCTAATAGTGTACATGAAGGTTTTAATTCTAAAGTTGTTTTAATTAGTGGTGAAAACTTAAGAGAAACTCACCCTGTTTTAGGAACTAAGGTTAAACATGCTGTGCAAAACGGTGCTAAACTTATAGTTATAGATATTAGAGATATTGATCTTTCTGAAATGGCAGATGTATTCTTAAAAATAAATCCTGGAACTGATATAGCTTTAATCAACGCTATGGTTAATGTTATTATTTCAGAAGGTCTTTATGACAAAGATTATATTGATAGTAACACTGAAGGTTTTGAAGCACTTAAAGAGAGTGTTAAAGATTACACTCCTGAGTATGCTGAAAAAATTTGTGGAGTTTTAAAAGATGATATTATTAAAGCTGCTAGAATCTACTCTAGTGATGTAGCTACAACATATTTAGGTATGGGAAATACTCAGCATATAAATGGTTCTGACAATGTCACTGCTCTTTCGAATTTAGCTTTAATCTGTGGAAACGTTGGAAAAGAAAGAGGAGGAGTAAACCCTTTAAGAGGGCAAAATAATGCCCAAGGTGCCTGTGATATGGGGGCATTTCCAGATATCTACTCAGGGTACCAAAAAGTTGATGATCCTAAAGTTAAAGAGAAGATGGAAAAGTTCTGGAATGTGGAAAATCTTTCCCCTTTTGCAGGATTAACTGTTGTTGAAATGATAGATAAAATATCTAAAAATGAGATGAAGTTTTTATATGTTATGGGTGAAAATCCTCTTATGACAGATCCTAATCTTCATCACGTTAGAAGTGCTCTTAAAAACCTTGATCTTCTTGTAGTTCAAGATATATTTTTAACTGAAACAGCAGCAATGGCTGATGTTGTTTTACCAGCAACATGTTTTGCTGAAAAAGTTGGAACTTTTGTCAATACAGGCAGAAGAGTTCAAAGAGTTCGACAAGTTGTAACTCCTCCTGGTGAGGTAAAAATGGATTTAGATATAATTTTAGAGTTAATGGATCGAATGGGTTATAAACAGATTAATCGAACTCCTGAAACTATCTTTAATGAACTTTGTGAGGTTACTCCACTTTACAATGGTCTTAGTTATTCACTTATAGAAGATGAAGGTGTGCAGTGGCCAGTTGTAAATGGAGTAGGAACTGAGTTTTTATATGAAGATCTTTCAAATTTAAAGAAAAAGTTTTCTCTAATTCCTGTGGAGTTAGTTAACTCTGTTGAAGTTATTAATGATGAATATCCTTACTATCTTTCAACTGGAAGAGTACTTTATCAATACCATACTAGATCTATGAGTGGTAGAGTTGATGGGCTAAATGAAAAGTGTCCTGAGCCTTATGCTGAGATGAACTCCAATCTTTTAGAAAAAATATCTAAAAAAGATGGAGATATGATTACAATTAAGTCTCGTCGTGGAGAGATTACTTTAAAAATAAAAGCACGTGATGGTGTTAAAGATGGTGTTGTCTTTGTCCCATTCCACTTCTCTAGTGCTTTAGTTAACGAGCTTACTGGAAGTGAGTTTTTAGAGCCAATCTCTAAAACTCCTGAGTATAAGATATGTCCTGTGAGGTTAATATAAAAAAATTATTTTTTTAAGAGGAATTTTACAAAAATTTTTGAATATACTTTTTAGATATAATTTTTGGAATAGCCTGTTAAGTAAAATTTAAATAAATGGAAAAGAGATTAAGGGATTCTGACCAGACTTTAATCTCTTTTCTATTTTTTGTAGATATTTATCATATCTGCAGCTTTTTTTAATGCTTTCTCTTTTTTCTTAGCTTCAATCTCCACATCAAAATCTTTAAAAAGCCAAATATATTTTTTTATATCCTCCTCTAAGATGTAATCACTGTGAGATTTATCATCTATTGAATCTTTTCCACTTGATATATGAGCTAAAGGTTTTCTACTTTTCCAACTGTTTTTTATTTTTTCCACATCATAATTCTCATCTTTTGTAACTCTTGCATGATGTACATCTAAAACCATTGGTACATCTATTTTTTCACACAACTTCAATACTTCACTAGCTTTATAATAGTGACAGTTTTCTAAAACCAATATACTTTTTGTGTAATCATCTAACTCTCCATAGGTCTTTATAAACTTTTCTATCCCATCCTTTTTACCTATGTGAAGAACTAACTCACTTATTCCAGCTAACTTTGCAAAATCCGCTTGATTTTTTAGAATTTTCAAAGAGTTTTCAATAACTTTTTCACTATCACTATTTAATACTACAAATTGATCTGGATGTATAATTAGTCTAATCTTTAAACTATACTCTTTTATAATCTTTAATTTTTCTAAAATATCCATATCCTCTCTCCAATCCCAAAGATCAGGATATGGAATTACAGATGATGAAACTCTATAGATATAGTTGTTTTTTAAGCAAAATTTTATACACTCTAAAGTGTAATCTAAATTAAATAGTGCTGCTTCTTTTACTTTTTCTAAGTTAAAATTTTTAAGTGCATTTACACCTTTTTTCATGCCTTTTCCATCTAACATACAAACAAGCCCTAGCATTTTACCACCATCCTTTGGTAGTTTATACTAGGGCTGCAGATTAAATCTTTTTTCTATTAGAATCTATATCCTAAATCTAGAGCTAGAGTTTTTCTATCTCCAAATGAATACTCTAATAAAACTGTAAAATTATTTTTTATAACTGTAAAAACTCCTGCTGCTGGTGTTAACTCCTCTAGGTCCATTTGAAACTTATAGTTTAAATTTGTAGCTGGAATAACTCCTGATATCTCACTATTGGTTTTTTGATATGAGGCTCCTAAATATGGTGTTATAGAATAATCACTATCTCTATATACAACGTATCCCAATCTTCCTGCTGCAACCTCTGCACTTTTTGCTGCTACATCTCCATCCATCTCAATTCTAGTATATGTATATTGTAGTGAAGTGAAAACTCTTTTATACTCTCCAGCTATTAAAGCTCCTCCACCAAAAAGTTTTCCCTCTGATTTTTGTTTTATATGAAGATTTTCAGGCATAGTTCCAGATATTTTATCTGCTATACCACCTAGTATTCCATCGTGGAATTTATTTCCAGTGCTATCAAAATTAAAATTTCCTCTCCCTAAGTCAAACTTAGCTTCTGCCTCTAACTTACCAGCTATTCCATAGATGTTTAAAAATGGCAGTATAAAGTAATCCGCTTTTACAAGTTGAACCTTTGCATCTACTTCCATATTGTGAGGACTTAAAAAATCTACATTGGCATTTGGTATTTTTCCTCCAATTTCAATACCATTTACACTAGCACTTTTTAAATCTCCCTTTTCTCTTTGCTTTACTCCCATAACTGACACACCCCAACGATTCATTGGATATGGAATTCCATTCCAATACTCCTGTGCTAAAATCAGTTGTGGCAGTAAAAATAATAATCCCGTTGTTCTTTTCATGCTTTCTCCCTTAATTTTTTTCCCTTAAAACCCGTTTAAATCCTTTTTATTGTATCATATTTACTATTTTTTAATTATTTTTTATTTTTTAAAATAAAAAAAGAAATCCTATATAACTTGATTTTTGTACGGAAAAAGCGTATAATTCAATTAACAGAAATTATTAGTAAACCAAAAAGAGGAGTAACATGTCCAGTTGCCCTCTTTTTATTTTTTGCATTAGATGTTATACTATTAAAGCAGTTTGACTCTTGGAAAACTAGCCTTTCGTAGAAAGGAGGTTTACTAATGTTAAAAATTTCTGTTATTATAGTTTTCTTTCTAGTTTCTAAATATATCTACTAGAAAAGAGAAAAACTGTACAAACTAGATTGGACACCTAGTTTCTGGCAAGGATAAAACCTTGCCTTTTTATTTTTTAAAATAAAAAAAGAAATCCTAAAGTATCGCAGAATAAATGATTAGAAAATAGAACTGTTTTAAAAGGAGGTTGTAAAATGGGAATTTTAACATGGATCATCCTTGGTATTTTAGCTGGTGCTTTAGCTAAGTTCATCATGCCTGGTGCTCAAGGTGGAGGTATAATTGCCACTATGATACTTGGTATCGTTGGAGCCTTCGTTGGAGGATTTTTAGGTAGTATTATCGGTATTGGTTCTGTTCATGGATTAAATATTGGTAGTATCTTTACTGCAGCTTTTGGAGCCATTGTAGTTTTATGGCTTTTCAATAAATTCAGATAAACAAAGAAGAGAGATTTCGGCCCCTTCCCCGAAATCTCTCTTTTTTTAATTTAAAAATTTTTTCTACATAGTTCCTATTATATTTAAGAACCATCCAGAAGTTTTATAGTCCTGTTCTCCTAAAGAGTCCTTGAATCCAGAGAAGTTATATCCCCCTCCTAGCTTCATGTTTCTATCTATATTTTTATAAACTCCAAAGATAGCTCCACTTAAAACATCCTCATTAGCACGGTCTACCAACCACTGATATTGTCCAAAAACTTCCCAACTATTCATTACACTGTAGTTAGCTTTAAATCCCAACATATAAAGATCATTTAAATAGTTATTCTTCTCACGTCTATACCCATTTTTCATAGATATATCAAGAGATCTTGTAAAGGAGTAGATTGTTTCAAACTCCCCTATGTGAGCACTAAAATCCTTATTAGTTTTACTATCTCTATCTAATATCACTGTATATCTTGATAGATAATTTAATCTATCATTGTCTATAGGTCTATAAGCTAGCCCCATACTGCTCTCTAAGTAACTAGTTTTATAGCTATCATCTGTAAATGAGTAGTTTATCTTTCCTGCAAAAGTATACTCTTTATTATATCTATATGTAAAAGAGTTAGTTGTTAAATACTGTTCTATACTCTCTGAACCTCTGTCCTCTCTGTACTCAACTCTATTTCGTAAAGTTAAACTCTCTAACTCAGCTCTTAAATATAGTGAGCCTCCTCTTCTACGGCTTCTCTCATCATTTGGTAAAATTAACTCTCCATGTTGAATAGATCCACCTAATGTTACTCCTCTTCTCAAATCGTAATCTATACCATATCCTTGAAGAGTAGCGTTTTTACCTCTCTCTTTTACAAATTGGTTCTCTTGGTAGATACTTGTTCTCTCTCCAACTCTAGCTCTTTGACCAACAGTATATCTATCTCTAGATATCTCACCATCTGAACTATATCCTGAATAGATATTGTAGTTATCAAAAAGTTGGTAATCTCCTCCAATCTCAAAGTAGTTTCCTGAATCACCAAAAGATGTTCTACCATTAACTTTTAATCTATCGTTTACTCTTTTTTCAGCACCTAAAGATAGAGCATTACTAAGCCCAGCTTTTATCTCACTATATAGTTTTGTACTTTCATTTAAAATATACTCCAGCTTAGCACTAGTTACTGTCCCCGTTTCTCTTTTCTCTCCCCACTTCATCTGATCTACATATTGAAATTTTAAATAGCTTTTTAAATTTTCAGAGTGACTATATTTTAATTCACTTCCAAAAGTTTCTAAAAATCTATCGTCTAAATCTGAAGCAAAGGAGTATCCACGCTCTTTTCTTTCGTACCAGGTTTTTAATTCCGCCTCTTCTAAAAGTTTTAAAGCTCCTGTAATTCTGTAGGCATTTCCAGATATTTTACTATCATCTCTATCTACCTCTTGGAAAGTTAATCCTCCATCAAAAGACAGATAATTACTTACATTGGAGATTCCAGAACTACTACTAAACTCTCCCTTTATATAGTTACCCTTTTCATCTTTTAATTTAACCTCTACACCCTTTAAATCATAGTCTGTTTTCCCACGACTTTCATGAACAGCAGTTACCCCTACACTTAGATTATCATTTATATCTTTTACAGTTTTTACACCATAATTAGATGAATCTACAACCTCTCCCTCTTTAGGAAGATAACTATAATCAACTACTAAATATGCATAGTAGTCTGTAGAGCTTCCACCACTTAAAGGTGTTGTGAGTATAACTCTTCCTATAAAAGGGTCAATCTCATAGTCTCTTCCCTCTTGTAAGTAGATTACTTTTTCCACAACATAGGTATCTGCATCAACAATTTTTATCCAAACTTTTTGGCTACCTTTTAACACTTCGCCATTTTTTAGAAAATATAAACTTCCACCAGTTCCTAAAAACTCATCATGACCATACATAGTGTTTGGAGTACTCATAAAGACTTTTACATTTATATCATCCTCTTTATACTCACTTTTAAATCCATACAACTCTTTATTATAGTCCATAAACTTTGTTCCCACAAAACCAGTTTCATAGTTACCCCACATTAGGTATGACTTTTTATGCTCTAACTTTAGGTAAAGTTTTCCATTAGTATTTACCTCTTTTCTAATTTTAGAGTCATCTCCATACGTTGGATAATAAACATAATCATCATCTGTAACTCTTTCTAAAAGTGTCTGATTTTTTTTATCCTTAGTATCAAAATGTAGTGTTAACTTATAGTCTCCATAGCTACCCTTACCAAAATATGTAGCCCTCGGTTTATCGCTATCTTTTCCTATATATGCATCCACTAATCCTGTTCCCATATATGTATATTTTTTCTCAGATTCTTTTTCCTCTGTCTTCTCCTCTTCCTCTATACCTTTTTGAACTATAAAGTTAAATTTTGTTAAAGAGTATGGAGTTATTCTTTTTACAAGAGGGTTTTCACTTTTAATTACACTTCCCTTGGGCAAACTACTTTCATCAAGTTTTACTGTAAAATTTTCACCAAAAGCTTTATCTACCCACTGATCTGGAAGATGGAATCTACCAAACTCGTCAGCTTGAACCACAACTCCACTTGGAGTATAAACAACTGCATAAGGTATTCCCTTATCTGTTGCCTCATCTATTACTTTACCTATTATAGTAGCTGTATTTAAAAGAGAATCTCCCTTTACATCAACACTTGTTTCACCTATATTTGATATCTTACTATTTCTATTGGCTACATAACTTTGGAAAATATTTTTTCCCATATTAGCTCCAACAGTTGCTTTCATATAGAAAGTTTTACTATATTTTTCCCCTGGTTTTAAACTAAATTTTTGAAACTCCTCATCTAAATATCTAAAACCTTTTGGAGTGGTATTTTTTAAACTTAGATTTTCGTAACTCTCTTTATCTAAATTTTCCACATTAACAGTAAATCCTACAACCTCTCCAAGCTTTATCTCACTCTTTGTAGAACTTAAACGAACTCTAACTCCCTGCTCAACCTTCTCATCTTCTGAATACTCAGATAGTGGTTTTAAATAGATTGTTTGATCATCATTTGTTCCACCAGCTATTTTAGCTTTACTTTCAATAACTCCAATAGCACTACTATCTATATCAGCTTCAACTAAAAACTCTATAGTTACTCCAGGCCCTATATCAACCTTTGTATTTAAATCCTCTCTTCCTGATATCTCATTTTTTAAATATGTATGCTTTTTAAATCTACTCGATTCATCTTTAGCCCCTAAATACGTTACCTTCCAATTGGAGAAAGCTCTTCCATAACGCTTCCCCTCTTTCTCAGTTGTAACTTCAGAAAGTATGTCCTCTATAGGAATAGAACGACCATATCCATCACCTTTATTTTTGATAGTAAGCATGTATTTAAGTTTATCTCCTGGTTTATATATACCATTTTCAGGTTCTAAAAGAGTCTTTTCTCCACTTATAGAACCTCCAACACTCCCTAGTTCATCGGTAGTTTTACCCATTCCATTGACAACAAAACTCATCCCACTTAAGGTTCCAATAGCTTTGTCTGAAACTATCCCTGTTATCTCAAAAGTTATACTACTTTTAGGAGCAAAATCTACATTCTTTTTTATGTAACTTCCTGTATCTCCCATCTTAGATGTTATTACTGTTCTTGGATCACTACTTTTTACACTTATATTTATTCCCTCTAAAACTTTCTCTTTAACATCTGATCCAGCTACTAAAGCTTTTATCTCATCAAGATTACTTTCAACACTTAGATTATCTAAAAATCCCTCTCCTATGTTTTTTAAAGTAGCCTCATAAGTTACCATATCACCTGGTTTATATTTCACTCCACTAGTTACTATTTTTCCATTTACACTCTTTAAACTACTTGAAAACTCTAGCTTTCCAGGCAGTGACTTAACTTCACTCTCTTTTATATCTTCACCATAAATAGACTTCATATGTATACTATCAAAAATACTATTTTTAGTGATTCCTTTAAAACTATATTTTATCTCCTGCCCTGGATATATAACTGGAGTCTTCTCAATTGGTGAGTCATTCTTAAAGGCATTTACTTTTTTATTTTCAACTCCAGAAGCTGAAACTAATGCTTCATCTACATTTAATCTGTATTTTTGTTCATATGCAGTTCCATAACCTTTATTTTTCAATGTGATAGTATAACTAATCTCTTCACCAGCTTTATAACTCTCTTTTGAAACTTTTAAACTATGAACTACATCACTTTTTTCCATCTTTGCAATAGTACTATGCTTAATAATATTTCCCACTGCTTCTTTAGATATTTTTCCTCTTACTTTGTACTCTATAAAACCTCCTGGTAAGATATTTAAAACATCCTCTCCTTCTGAAGTTTCATCCACTATTAAACCCTTTTCTCGAGATATTTTTTTATCACTAGATGAAAAAGCTAAAATCTCTTTTCCATTTATAGATTTTGTTTTTAAATAATCTATATTACTATTAAATCTATAGTTATTTAAAATTCCAAGACCTATATTTTCAACTTTAAATAGATATTCTATATAACCTTCTGATGTATATCCCTTTAGTTTTTTATTACCACTTTTATCCAAATAGCTCTCTACTTGGTAGGTTATCTTAGACTCTGAACTATGTGATGAAATTTTATTATTGACCGTATGACTATCAATCAATATTTTTGATTCTATATCACTAACACTAAAATCATCTACATACACACCATATTTTTTTATAATTTTTTTGCCCTTTCCTAAAGCTACTACCTCTTTTAAACTAGTCTCATTTTTAGGAAAAGCTTTAATAACTTCTCCCTTCCAGTTTACTGCTTCACTTTTATCAACTAAAAACTCTAAAGGAATATTACTACCATTTCCTTTTCCACTATTTTTTATCTCTATCTCATATATATACTCTTTTCCAGGAGAGTATTTTTCACTATTTAAAAACTTTACATCTAGTTTATATGGCTCACTTTTAGTAACTAAACCTTTATATTCAATATCACCTAAAATATTCTCATTTATTTTACCTTTAATCTCGTAGATTAAGCTCTCTCCAAAAGGGATATCCATCTCATTTTGAACATTTTCTCTATTACTTTTAACCTCTATATTTGAAAGTAGTAGCTCTTTTTTTCCATTTAAAGTAGGCACTAAAATTTTATCTATACTCTCATCTAACTTGAAGTTATTCAAATATCCTGGTCCATCAGGTTCAACTACTACTTTATATTTTATGTAGTCTCCAGGAGAGTAAGTTTTTAAATCTACCTCTCTTTTTACTCTAGGTTTTGAACCTAAAACTTCCCCTTTATATGTTCTTTTTTCTAAAAGCTGTTTATCCTCATAAATTGTAACTATATTTTTTATCTCTTGAGGAATTAATTTTGGATTTGGTATAGCTATAATCTCATATTTTACACTCTCTTCTGGAAGTAACTCCACAATTTTGTCATCTAAAATATCTCTATCTCCTGTACTAATTTTTATACCATTTTTATATATCTCCCAAGAGGTAAACACCTCACCTTCAACATCTAAAAATCCTTCACCACTATTGGCTAACTGTCCTCTAATTTTTGTTAAATCATTCACTATCTGGATATCTCTTTTAGGACTATTTTCAT
>NZ_CAMQXC010000007.1 GCF_947038635.1 uncultured Cetobacterium sp.
ATTTTGTTGATATAATCATCTCCTCTGTCTTCATTGTTTTACTATTGATTCCAACAAAATCAACAGACCAACCTAAAGCACCACCTATTCCTGATATTACAATAACTACTATAGCCAATATTGCAAAAAGTGTTGCTGGATGCGGTAGGGCATTTCCTCCCTTTTCAATTATGTTCAAGAATTTGTCAATAAAACTCTTGTTCTTAAGTTCGTTCTTTTTTAATTCAGCTTCCATTTTCCCCTCCATATTGATAATTTATTTTCATTTTATGATAAAATGATTAATAAACTTTCTACTATAGATAAAGGATACCATATTTTATATAAAATTAATAAGATTAATTTTATATATTTTTTATAAAAAAAATATATATTGTTCTGCAATTAGTACTTTTTACGAACATTTTTTATATTTTTCTATATAGTTTTAAATATTAATTAATTTTTTTAAATGACTTGTCTAATGATGTTAAAATTTCATAAGAATCTTTTTTTACTAAAATATCATCTTCAATTCTTACTCCACCAAAATTTGGAAGATAGATTCCTGGTTCAATTGTTATTACCATTCCCTCTTTTAATATTTTATTTTCTGCCTTAAAAGAAACTCCTGGATATTCATGAATTTGAAGCCCAATACCATGTCCTAACCCATGACCAAAATACTCTCCATATCCTTTTTCTTTTATAAAATCTCTAGCTATTGCATCTAATTCATGAACTGAAATTCCTGCCCTAACCTCTTTTATAGCTTTTTCATTTGCTTGTTTTACAATTTCATATATCTCTAAATGCTTCTCTGAAGGATTATCTCCTACATAAAATGTTCTTGTTATATCTGAAGCATATCCCTTATAAAAACATCCATAATCTATTGTCAAAAAACCTTCTTCTATTTTTTTATCGCTAGCTACACCATGAGGTAAAGCTGATCTTTCATTAGATGCCACAATAAGATCAAAAGATGGTTTTGAAGCTCCTAATTTTCTCATTTGATATTCTAATTCTGCTGCTATATCGCTCTCTTTTACTCCAATTTTAATCTTAGGAATTGTTAGTTCTAAGGCTTTCTCTGCAATCTCTACAGATTTTTTTATTATTTCTATCTCTTTTTCTGATTTTATTTCTCTTATTTTTGTAAAATTATCATCTAAATATATATATTCTAAACTTGAAAAATTACTCTCAAAAAGTTTAAATTGATCTAAAGTTACATTTTGATTTTCGATACCTAACTTCTTAACATTTAGTTCTTTTAATATCTCTCCAACTTTTTTTAATGTAGATATATTTTCACAAATTAATTCATATCCATTTTTTTCTACCTGTTCTTTCCCCTGAGATACATATCTAAAATCAGTTATAAAGAATTTTTTTTCTCCTACTACTAATGCTACTCCTGTTGTTCCAGTAAATCCTGTAAAATATCTCACATTAAGCATATTAGTAATTAAAACTGCATCAACATTTTTTTCTTTCATTAACTTTTCTAAATTCATCAAAATACCCCCTTAAAATATTATTTTTCCTCCACCTATTACTAAGTCATCACTATATATTACTAAATGCTGCCCTTTTGCATTTTGTGGATTTTCATTTTCATATTCAAAATATACTTTTTCATTTTCTTTAATTACTTTACCATAAAAACCTTGACTTGAAAACCTTGGTTTTGCTAAAACTCTTATTGATTCTAATTCACTGAAAGAAATATGTACTTTAAAGTTTTCTAATTCTACTCTTTTTTTATATAACTCTGAATAATCTCCTAAAATTATTTCATTTGTTTCTGGTAAAATATCAATAATAAAATATATTTTAGAAAATAAGACTCCTAGCCCTCTTCTTTGCCCAATCGTATATAGTTGGTATCCTTGATGTTGACCTAAAATCTTCCCGGTTTTATCTAAATAGTTTCCAGGTTTAATTTTGTCTCCCAACATTTTTTTTAAAAACTCCAAATACCCCTCTTTAGCAAAACATATACCTTGACTATCCTTTTTATCAAAAACTTTTACTCCATATTTTTTAGCTTTTTCTCTAACAATAGTCTTTTCATATTTTGCTAAAGGGAATATCATCCTCTCTATTATTTCAGGTTCTATTCTATATAACATATATCCTTGATCTTTTCTTATATCCTTTGGTTTTTTAAATAGATTTTTTTTAAATCTATTTTCTTTACTTATTTCACAATAGTGACCTGTCCCTATATAATATGCTTCTTTTAAATTAGCAATCTCTATTAATTTTTTTATTTTTATTATCTCATCACAAACTACACATGGTGATGGAGTCATCCCTTTTGAATACTCATCTATAAAATATTTTACAATTTTTTCATTAAATTCATCTACAATATCTAAAACTATATGCTCTATATTTAACTCTTTTCCAAGAGTTATTGCATCTTTTAAATCTTGAGACTCTCTTTGTTCATTACTAACTACTAAAGTAACTCCAATTACCTCAAAACCATCCTCTTTTAACATGTATGCTGAAGTTGATGAATCTACTCCACCACTCAATCCTAAAACTATTCTTTTCTTATTCATATTTTCCTCTATTTTTTTGATATGTGAATTGATCCAATATTATATTTTTTTATTTCATCTCCTACAAATACCTCTAACATTCCATCTTCTAAGATATCTCCAGCTATTCCACTTTCCTCTTTATCAAAAGTAACAATATTTATTCTTTTTCCATATAGATAATTAACTTTATTAATTTTCTCTAATATCTCTCTCCATTTTCCTTTTTTAAACTCTTGAAAATTATTATAGAAATCTTCGACAATAGTTGTTATTACTTTCTCTAAATCGTATATCTTACCTGTTTTTTCTCTCAATGATATTGCAATATTTTCAGCTTCTTCTAAACTTAAATTATTTACATTTAAGCCAATTCCAATAATATAGTTATCTTTTATTTTTTCCACTAAAATTCCACTCATTTTTTTCTCATCTAAATATAAATCATTTGTCCATTTAAATTTATAATCTAAATTCTCTATTTTTTTTAATGAAAATAAAAGAGAATATCCTATTAAAAGAGGTAGCTTCATATACTCTTCTTCTGGTATTTCCGTATCATGTTTTAACACAAATGAAAACAGTGCTGCCCCTTCAGTAGAAACCCATTTATTTCCTCTTCTTCCTCTCCCCAGTGTTTGTACTTTTGCTATTGCTAAATCTCCTTCTACTGTATCAGTTTTCTCTCTTAAAAACTTATTTGTAGAATCTATCTCATCAAATTTATATATTCTCATTCTTTCTCCTTATAAAGAAAAAATTAGGCAGAATTCTGCCTAATTTTTTTAGTCGTTATATCCCTCAGGATTTTCTTTATACCACTTCCAAGCCGTTTCTATTATTGAATCTAACGATGCATATTTAGGTTTCCATTTTAACTCTTTCATTGCTTTCTCTGAACTTGCTACTAACTTTGCTGGATCTCCTGCTCTTCTTGGAGATACCTCTGCTGGTATTGGATGTTTTGTCACTTTTCTTGCTACATCTATAACTTGCTTAACTGAGAATCCCTCTCCATTACCTAAATTATAAACTGTACTTTCTCCACCATTTTTTAATCTGTCTAAGGCTAGTATATGTGCATCTACTAAATCCATTACATGAACGTAATCTCTTATACATGTTCCATCTTCAGTTGGATAATCATCTCCATATATACCTATTTTTTCTCTCTTTCCTAGAGCTACTTGCAATATTATTGGAATAAGATGTGTTTCTGGACTATGATCTTCTCCAATTTCTCCTGTTGGATAAGCTCCTGCTACATTAAAATATCTAAGAGCTGTATATTTTATTCCATATGCATAATCATACCATTTTAATAGTTTTTCAACCATTAATTTACTTTCACCATAAGGATTTGTTGGCAAAGTTTCATCTGTTTCTAAAATCGGTATATTTTTAGGTTCCCCATATGTTGCTGCTGTTGATGAAAACACAATATTCTTTACATTGTATTCTTTCATTGTATTTAACAGATTCATTGATCCAACTACATTATTTTCAAAATATTTAGCTGGATTTGTCATACTTTCTCCTACTAAAGAATCAGCTGCAAAATGTATAACTCCTTCTATTTTATTCTCTTTAAAAACTTTTTTTAAAAACTCTACATCTCTTAAGTCTCCTAAAGCTAATTTTATATTCTCTGGAATAGCTTCTACATGCCCTGTTTGCATATTATCTAAAACAATTACCTCTCTTTTTGCTTCTAACAAAGCTTTTACTGCATGACTCCCAATGTAACCAGCTCCACCACAAACTAATATTGCCATCTTTATCCTCCTATGGTTTTTTCTTTATTATATTTGCTTTTTAATGTCCAGTCAATCCTTTTAAAACCCTTTATGATATATCTTATTTAATTTATTTAAAAAAGATTACATTTATAAAAATAGCTAGATTATAA
Organism: uncultured Cetobacterium sp.; assembly: GCF_947038635.1. Lineage (GTDB taxonomy): Bacteria > Fusobacteriota > Fusobacteriia > Fusobacteriales > Fusobacteriaceae > Cetobacterium_A. The sequence continues at coordinate 4,444 of NZ_CAMQXC010000007.1, forward strand.
ATCTAGCTATTTTTTACTATCTTATTTTATTTAAAATTCCCATTCCATATACAGGTCCTGTGTGAGAAGCTATTGTTGCTCCTATTTCCATTCTACCTCTATAATCTAATTTTTTAGTTTTTTCTGCAATACTTCTCAATTGGTCTGCAGCTTCTAATTCACTACGAGTTCCACCCCAACCAGTATACATTATTATTGAATTTTTTTCATTTTTGATTAGTTTTTCCATATATGATAAAGCTCCTCTTTCTCCAAGAGCCTTAGCTTCAATACATACTTCTCCATTTTCTAATTTTAAAACTGGTTTAATTTTTAAGAATCCACCAATGACTGATGATGCTCTTCCTATTCTTCCACCTTTTTCTAAATAAGAAAGTTCTTTTACAACAAAATAAACTTTCATTTTACTTTTTGTTTCATCAATCCATTCTATTATCTCATCGAATGACTTTCCTTCTTTTACCATTCTTGCAGCTTCTAATACTATATGAGCTAAAGCAAATGTTACTACTTTAGAGTCTACTATAGCAATATCATCCTCTTTGTTTAACATTCCTCTTGCAACTCTAGCAGCTTGTTGAGTTCCACTTAATTTACTTGAAATGTGAATTGAAATAATTTTTTTATAACCTTTTTCAAGTAATTTTTCATAAAGCTCTTTAAATTCAGCTGGTGATGGTTGAGATGTTTTAGGAACTATATTCTCTTTTAATAATTGCTTCCAAAACTCTCCTTTAGAAATATCTACACCATCTCTATAATATGTATCTCCTGCTAATTTTATTTTTAACGGTATTATATCCACATCTAAGCCCTTTATCATATCTGGCGTTAAATCTGACGTAGAATCCGTTACAATCGCAATTTCAGGCAATTCAGGGTTTCTATTCGTTATATAAATATAGTATGGATAATTTTCTTGTCCTATTACTAAATCTGAATATTTAACTGTTGATTTTATTCCTTTAAGAATTTTATTTGCTTCTTCAGTTGACCCTTTTCCAATACATGCAAATATGTTTAATGTTTCACTATTTACACACTCTCTATATGTATTTTCAACAATCTCTTCTAATGTAGCTGCTCTTAACTTTATTTTTCCATTGATTAATGCTATATAATCACCTTGAGAAATAACTAAATCATCTACTTTTGTATCTCTAACTGCTTGAGTTATCTCAATTGAAGTGTTAAATGGAAGTTGCTTTAAGATTTCATCCATACCAAAATCTTTATTTTTTACAACATATTCTCCTTCTAGCATTGTTTTAGTCTCTAAAACAGTTACCTCTTTAGAAGATCTTTCTGCAGCCATTTTTGCAGATGATATGATATTTTTATTATTTGGTAAAATAACAATCTTATCTGCTTTTATTTTATTAATTCCTTCTTCTATATCAGCAACACTTGGATTTTGTGTTTGTCCTCCAATTAATACAGCTGTAGCTCCATTGTCTAAAAATAAATTTCCTAATTCCATATTATCAACAATAGCAAAATATGCTATCGGTTTACTATTTTCATTTTGAACTAGAACTTTACCTTTTTTATCAATTTTATATTGTTCAGCATCTGCTAAAAGCATATTTTTATGCTGAATTTCCATATTATCAATTTTTATATTTGATAAATTCCCTAATTTACCTGCTATTTCTAGTACTGCCCCTGGATTATTCGTATGTATATGAGTTTTTGTTTTCTTTGATGTTTGAGCACATACCATAGAATCTCCAAAGTTTACTATTTTAGATTTATAATCATCTAAATCAAAATCTCCAGATTCAATTACAAACTCTGTACAATATTTAAATTTTATATCTTCAAATACATGATTTCCAGAGTGTTCCATTATATCTTTTCTCTTAGCTTGAGATTGAACTATTCTCTCCAAATCGTGAAGCATTTCTGGATCTGTAATTGACTTCTCAAAACCTTCTAAAATATAGAATATTCCCTGCCCTCCAGCATCTACTACACCAGCTTCTTTTAATTTTGGTAATTGATTTGGTGTCTCTTCTACAGCTTCTTTTGCTGCCTCTTTTAAGTAAACTAAAAATGGAATAAAGTCATCTGATGGACCATTATAGATTTCTGCTTCTTCAGCTACTCTTCTTATAACAGTTAGCATTGTTCCTTCTACAGGTTCACTTACAGCTTTATATGCTTTCTCTTTAGCTAATCTAAAAGCTATCTTTACATCATCAACTGTAACTTCCTCTTTAGTTCTAACTCCCTCTAAAAATCCTTGGATAATTTGAGATAAAATTGTCCCTGAGTTTCCTCTTGCTCCTAAAAGAATTGCTTCTGAAACTATATCAGCTAATTCTTCCATATCTGGTTCATGATTTAACTTTATTAATTCATTTTCAACTGCTTGTAATGTCATAGACATATTTGTTCCTGTATCTCCATCTGGTACTGGATATACATTTAAATCGTTTAAAACATCTGAATATTTTGATAGCCATCTACTTGCAGCTATTAATAACTTTGTTAGCCTAGTAGAGTTCAATACCTTTACTTCTATATTCATTATTTTCCTCCATTTTTAGAATGTTGGTGGATTTACCACCCAAAGAGCTCTAGCTCTTTTATCTGAATTATTTTTAAATCTGTGCTTTTGACTAGATTTAAAATAGAAACTATCTCCTTCGTGTAAACTATGAACTGTTTCTTCTATATATATATCTAAACTTCCTTCAAGAATAAATATAAACTCTTCTCCATGATGTGTGTAATAACTTCTACCACTTTCACCACCTGGACCAATCTCATATAAAATTGGTTCCATACTTTTCTCTATGTTTGACGATGTTAATAAAGATATTGTTGTATTTGAGTCAACACTCTCTACGTATTTTCTTTCTTTTGCTCTAATTAAATCAGAGTTCTTCTTTACTTCTTCATCTTCAATTAGATAACTAACTCTTACATCTAATGAATTTGCTATTTTTTTTAAGTTCTCAATTGAAGGAGATGCCTTACCCTGCTCTATTTGTGATAAAAAACTAGCTGATAAATCAACCATTGTTGCTAACTCTCTTAATGATAATGATTTTTCATTTCTACTTTTTTTTATTCTCTCTCCTATACTCACTTTTTATTCATCCTCCTCTAAGATTTTATATAGTTCAAATAGACTATGGAGAACTGCTTTTTTTCTTATCTTTTCCCTATCCCCTGTGAAATTGAATTTAAAGCTTACTGTCTTTTCTTTAACTTTAATTCCAATATAAACTAATCCTACAGGTTTTTCCTGAGTTCCACCATCAGGACCTGCAATTCCTGTCGTAGAAATTCCTACATCGGTTGTTAATCCATTCACCATTTTTTCTGCTACTTCTTTGCTAACAGCTCCATATTTTTCTATTAAATTTTTGTCTACTTTTAATCGACTTACCTTTGATTCGTTACTATATGTTATTATTCCCTCTTGAAAATATTTTGATATTCCTGGTATTGTAACAAATGTTGAAGACAACATTCCTCCTGTACAAGATTCTGCTACAGAAAGAGAATAATTTTTCTTTCTTAAAATATTAAAAATTTTATCTTCAATTTTTTCTTTATCTTCGCCTAATATATATTTTCCTATACTATTATATATCTTTTCCTTAATTTTTTCCACTGTGATTTTATGTCTATTTGATGTTTGCATCCTAACTATTATACCATAGTCTTTAACTAAAAATTCATACTCTATGTTTGGATCTATGAAATACTCTTTAATCTTCTCTTCAAGTATTGATTCTGGAATTCCAGAAACTATTATATCTTTAATATAAATTGGATCTAGATTAACACAAAAGTTTTCTGTATAAAATTTTAAAAATTTCGGAAACATATTATATAGTTCTCTAGGTACTCCTGGAAATGCTGCAATTCCCTCTATATAAAATGCGGGTGCCATCCCTACATCATTTTTTATTGAAATTGCCCCTTCAGGCTTTTCAACCTCTTTATAATTTTTATCTAAAAATTGAATATTTAATTTTTTAAATTTTTCTTTTAATTCTTCTAATTCGTTACTCTCTATAACAAATTTTTTATTCAAAAATTTTCTTATTGCTTCTTTGGTTAAGTCATCATCTGTTGCACCCAATCCTCCAGATAAAATCACTAAATCACTTGTTTGTTTAGCAAATGTTAAAGCTTTTTCTATTTTTTCTAACGAATCCCCTACTGTTAACTTAAAATCAATTTTTATTCCAACTTTGTTTAACTCTTCAGCCATAAATACACTATTTGTATCTAAAGTAGCCCCATTTAAAAGTTCTGTTCCAACTAATATTAAAGTACATCTCATTTTTATCTACCTCTTAGAAAAATATTGTCCAAATACAAACCATTAAAAAATTTCCAATAACTCCAGCTAAAAAATCATCTAAAACTACTCCAACGCCATTTCCAAAAAATTGCGATTTATAAATTGGACCTATTTTAGTTATATCAAAAAATCTAAATATTACAAATCCTATTATTATGGCCATAATAGTTTGAAATATACCTACTGGGTTTATTAAAAAAAGTGTCGTCAAAAATCCTAATACCTCGTCTATTACAACTTTTTGTGGATCTTTTTCTTTAAAAATCTCTCTTTCAGCTATATCACAAATATAGACAGAAATTGCAAAAAATGTCATTAAAAACATAAAGTAAAACGAATTATAAATCATATTATTAGGAAATATTTTTTTTAAAAGTACCAATCCTATATATATTGGGATTCCTCCTAATGTTCCAAAAGTTCCTGGAGCTATAGGCATCTCTCCTAATCCAAATACTGTTGCCAAATTCTTAACTACTTTTCTATTCATTAAAACACTCCTTTTTCATAGTTATAAGGTCTATATCTTCCCTTTCCATCTAGAATATCTTTTATCTCTTCAGCTGTTTCAGTTGTAAACTCTAAAACTAATTCAGAGACTCCAATTTTTTCTAAATATTTTCTATCTTTAAGTATATTTAATGGCTTTTCTAAATAAATTTCACTATTTCCTATATCATTTTTTATTATTGTAAACTTATCTCCTTGCTCATTTTCTATAACTTTTACCTCTTCATTTCCTAAAGATAGTTCAGTGTACATAGCTCTTGGTCTTCCATAGGCTAATATAGCTTTTTTTATTTTTGTTTCCCCCATCTCTTCTAGTCTTCTATAACTAATTTCAGGAGATACTATAATTGTATCTATTTTTTCTATATTAGAGAAGTGATCAAAGGCATAACGATTTGATATATTTAAATTCCATCCTAATGTTATTTGTGGATTTTTATTTTCTAAAGCTTGATATAAGTTAGTTGCCATCTTATTTGATAAATCTATTTTTTCTAAATTTTCTTCTCTTGCTACATCATAACCTTTAAAATATATTTTATCTACTCCATAAGAATTTAAAATATTTTTTTGCTCTTTTGTTGAAACTATTGCTGATAGTATACTATTTTTTTCACTAGATTCTATTTTAGATAACTTTATTAATTCACTACAACTTTCTTTTCTATAGCTTAATACCAACTTTTCTAAAAGAATTTTTACAGCATCTCTTTTTAATTGTTTCAAAGTAGAGATTGGTAAAAATATATTCTCATCTATTTCAATATTTTTTACAAATCCAACAAATGTTGTATCTCCTATCTCTAATAATTTCTCACTTATAATATCTTGTGATGTACCTTTATTTTTAGCTTGCTCTATTATATTTTCACTTTCTAATGATACTTTTATTAGTTCAAATTTATTATTTAAGGTTGAAACTGTTATTTTAGCCTTTTCTCCTATTTTACCTTTAAAAGTTATGTCTATAGCATGTTTTTTATCTACTGTTTTCATTTTTGATTCAATTAAATCACTAATTTCTTTAGAGTAATTTCTATATACATATTTTGTTTCTTTTGGAAGATCTTTTAATATTAAAGTTTCTCCCGAGTTAGCCTCTCTTTTATTTTTCTCAAATTTGGTATCTATCCTATTTATATAAGTTCCACCTATTTTTTCATAATCTTTCGATAAAAAAGTTACTCCATCTCCCAAAATTATTCTTTCTTTTAATTTAAGTTCTTTTCCATTTAACTCTCCAAGATTTTTTCCTAAATGACTAGCAAAACTCTTATTCATTATATCTTTTCTATCTTTATAAAAATATCCAGTGCTATAGCCTCTATTAAATATCTGCGAACTTTTTTCTTCAACGTTATTTCCATTTATTAATTCCTTATAATAATTAACTGTTTGAAACACATAATTAGGTTCTTTCATTCTTCCTTCTAATTTAATACTATCTATTCCAATCTCTTTTAATTTTTGAATTTCATCATACCCATATAACTGATCTTTTGGACTTAAAGTATACCCTTCATCATCTCCATTAGAAGTATATTTTTTTCTACAAGGTTGTGCACACATCCCTCTATTTCCACTACGTCTACCTATAAAACTACTCATATAACAATTTCCTGAATAAGATATACATAATGCTCCTGAAACAAATATCTCTAACTCGATATCACTTTTTTGTCTTATCTCTTTTATTTCTTCAAAAGTTAACTCTCTAGGTAAAACAACTCTTTCAAAACCGATAGATTTTAAATAATTGGCTTCTATATGATTTGCTACAGTCATTTGAGTACTACCATGTAGTTCTAAATCTGGAAAGTTAACTTTTATAAACTTTGCTAATCCAAAATCTTGAACAATAACTGCATCTAATCCATGTTTATATAGCTCTCTTAAATTTATAGCTATTGCTTCTATCTCAACATCCATCATTATAGTATTTAACGTTAAGAATACTTTTACTCCTCTTGCGTGTGCATAATCTAATGCTTCTTTATACTCTTCTAAAGTTAGGTTTACGGCATTCCTTCTTGCACCAAAACCTTTTAATCCCATATATATTTCATCTGCACCTGCTTTTATAGCAGCGTGAAATCTTTCAATACTTCCTGCTGGGGCAACTATTTTCATATTTTTCCTCTTTCTATATCTTTAATTATTTTTTCTATTTTTTCTTTTAAGTCCTCTAAACTTCCGTTATTTTCAATTAAAATATCTGCTTTCATATTTCTTTCTTCTCTAGACATTTGAGTAGCTATTATTTTATTTATTAAAGCAACATCAATATTATCTCTATTTTTAATTCTTTCTATTTGAACTTTTAAATCTATGTCTACAACTATTACCTTATCACAATATCTATCTAAATTAACTTCAAATAATAATGGAACATCAAAAATTATAATTTCTTTTTTATCTTTAAATTCTAAATATTTATTTACATATATCTCTATAACTTTAGGATGAACTATTCCATTTAATATATTTAATTTTTCAGAATTATTAAAAACCTCTTTTTTTAGTAATTCTTTATCTACAGAGTTTCTTTTTAAATTTATAAACTCTTTTCCTAGTTTTTCTTTTATTTCCTCTTTTACTTGTTCAGTTTCTAAAATGTCTTTAGCAATTAAATCAGCATCAAAAACTTTAATTCCCATAGATAAAAAGATTTTGCTAACTGTAGATTTTCCACTTCCTATGCCACCAGTTAATCCTAATATCATTGTCATCTCCTTAAAATAGAATATACTATATTCTAACATATTTTCTGATTTTTTTTATAAAAAAAAGAGTGAAATGTTAATTTCACTCTTGGTTTCATATCTATATTAAGCTGCAGTTACTTCTTTAGCTATTGGTCCTTTGTTTCCTTCTTCTACGATAAATGAAACATTTTGACCCTCTTCTAAAGTTCTAAATCCATCCCCGATAATTCCAGTAAAGTGTACGAAATAATCTTTCCCCTCTTCACATGTTACAAAACCAAATCCTTTTTCTTTGTTAAACCATTTTACAGTTCCTTTTAACATTTTAACCTCCAAATAATATAAAAATATATATAAGTCCCCCTAGGCACTTTATGGATATATTATACATTAAACATTTCTAATTTGCAATACATTTTGTTTGTTTTTTGAAGAAAAAAAAGTTTTTGTATACAATAATTAAAATTTAAGACATTTTTTTTGTTTTGTTTATTATTATAGTATTGAAATAAAAAAAGAGAACTACAATGTAGTTCTCTTTCCAAACGAATTAGAATTATACTAATTCGATTATAGCCATCTCAGCAGAATCTCCCTTTCTTACAGAAGTTCTGATGATTCTTGTATATCCACCGTTTCTCTCAGCGTACTTTGGTGCTAAATCATTAAATAACTTAGCTACAGCCTCTTCGCTTCTTAAGAAAGCGAAAGCTTGTCTTCTGTGCGCAAGAGTTCCTTTTTTACCAAGAGTAACCATTCTCTCAGCAAACTTTCTAAGCTCTTTTGCTCTAGTAACAGTAGTTTCTATTCTATCTGATAAAATTAGAGATATTGTTAAGTTCATTAACATAGCTTTTCTATGGTCAGCTCTTCTCCCTAACTTTCTATATGATTTATTGTGGTTCATTAGTCAGTTAGCCTCCTTATCTAATTATTCTACAGATCCATTTCCATTTAGATCGAACCCTAGTTCTTTCATTTTTTCAAGGATCTCATCTAGTGATTTTCTTCCTAGATTCTTTATTTTTAGAAGTTCGTTCATTGACATTCTTGCCAACTGTCCAACTTCCTCTATTCCAGCTTTCTTTAAACAGTTAAATGATCTAACTGTTAAATCTAGCTCTTCTATTCTTGTATTTAATACATCATCAGCTTTAGCAGTTGATGTAGGAGTTTCCTCCTCTTCCTCAAGATCTACTCTTAAGTGATCCATTCTATTTCCTAAGTCAAGGAACGGATCTAAATGATACTTTAGAAGCTCTATTGCATAAGAAATAGCATCTCTTATCTCAACACTTCCGTCTGTTTCTATGTTTAAAGTTAACTTATCGAAATCAGTCATTCTTCCAACCATTGTATCCTGAACTGAGTAAGATACTTTTCTGATTGGTGTATATATAGCATCAACTGCTATAAAATCTACAGCCCAATCTTTTTTCTCTATCTCTTCAGCAACAACAAATCCTTCACCAGTATCAACTATAAATTCCATATCTATCTCTCTATCTGTAGTTAATGTACAAATAATTTGATCAGGATTTACAATCTCTAATCCGATATCTGGTATTATATCAGCAGCTGTAACAGTCTTAGGTCCCTTTGCAGAAAGAGTCATTTTTCTTTCTCCAGCAGTTTCTGCCTTTATTACTACCTCTTTTACATTTAGCATTATCTCAGTTACAGCCTCTTTAACACCTTCCATAACTGAAAATTCGCTTAGTACTCCGTCAATTCTAACACCTTTAACGGCAGCACCAGGTATAGATGATAGTAAAACTCTTCTCAAAGCATTACCAATTGTATGTCCATATCCTCTATATAAAGGTTCTATAACATATTGACCAGAAAAGTCACTTGTTTTTAATTCGGTAATGTTAATACCCTTAGCATGTTTTTCTATTTTTAACATTTAATCAACTCCTGTCAAAGGATTTATTATCTTGAATAGAACTCAACTATTAAAGCTTCGTTTAGATCGAAATCTAAATCGTCTTTAGTTGGGTTCTGAAGAACTTTTCCTGCGAAGTTAGCTTTATCTAACTCTAACCATGCTGGAACTGTTTTCTCTTCTACTGCAGATTTGATTAACTCGATATTTTTTGAGTTCTCAATTACAGATACTACATCCCCTGCTTTTACTCTATAAGATGCGATGTTAACTCTTCTTCCGTTAACAGCAACGTGTCCGTGAGACACTATTTGTCTAGCTTGTCTTCTAGTTTTAGCGAATCCTAGTCTGTAAACTACGTTCTCTAATCTTCTCTCTAAATATTGGATTAAAGTTAAACCAGTAACTCCATCCTTTCTTGAAGCCTCATCATATAATTTTCTGAATTGCTTCTCCATTACATTGTATATAAATTTAGCTTTTTGCTTTTCGTTTAACTGAATTGCATACTCTGTAGGCTTTCTATTTGCATTTGGTCTTGGCCCTCTATTAGAAGATTTGTTAACTCCTAAAACAACTGGGTCGATTCCAAGAGCTCTACATTTCTTTAAAACAGGTTGTCTATTTCTTGCCATCTCTTTATTGTTCCTCCTTACACTTAATAAATTTCTACGATAATGAGCTTAGAAAAGTGTATTACACTCTTCTTCTTTTTGGTGGTCTACATCCGTTGTGTGGAACTGGAGTTACGTCAGTTATCTTTGTAACCTCTAATCCTGCTGCCTGTAGAGATCTTATACATGCTTCTCTACCTGATCCAGGTCCTTTCACTTTTACTTCAACCTTCTTCATTCCGTTTTCCATTGCAATGTGAGCTGCTTGCTCTGCTGCAATTTGAGCTGCGAATGGAGTTCCTTTTTTAGTTCCCTTAAAACCAGAAGTTCCTCCTGATTTCCAGCTTACTACTTTACCTTCCACATCAGTAATTGCTACTATTGTGTTGTTGAAAGTTGAGTGTATATGAGCTACTCCGTTAGGAATATTTTTCAATTTCTTCTTGATTTTAGCTACTTTCTTCTTAGCCAATTTAGCTACCTCCTTACGATAAAATTCCGTTCTTATATACTACAATTAGCTTTAAACTATCTCTTTATAGGCTTTTTAGGTCCTTTTCTAGTTCTTGCATTTGTTTTTGACTTTTGTCCTCTTACTGGTAAGTTCATCTTGTGTCTTGAACCTCTGTAACATCTAATGTCCATAAGTCTCTTTATTGCAAGTCTGATCTCTTTTCTAAGATCTCCCTCTACCTTGATAGTTTCAACAATGGCTCTGATTTTGTTTAACTCTTCTTCAGTTAAATCCTTTACTCTAGTGTCAAAGTTTACTCCTGCTTCTGTTAATACTTTTTGTGAAGTTGGTTTTCCAATTCCGTAAACATAAGTTAGAGCAATCTCTATTCTTTTGTTTCTAGGAATATCTACTCCTGCGATTCTAGCCAAAATTTTTCCTCCTCTTCCGAAAATTTTATATATCCGTCAGTATATTAACTGACTAAGACTTTCCTCGGTATGCCTCTTTCGAGTACTAGCTCTACAGCCTAACATACCTTTACAGTACTTCCCATGTCAGTACTAGTTTGCAAAACTTTTCAAGTTATCCTTGTACTTGTTTGTGCTTAGGGTTTTCACAGATTACTCTGATTTTCCCGTGTCTCTTGATAACTTTACATTTGTCACAAATAGGCTTAATTGATACTCTTACTTTCACTTAATTACCTCCTCTCGTGATCATAACTTTACTTTTTTCTGTATACTATTCTTCCCCTAGATAAATCATATGGAGAAATTTGTACCGTTACTTTGTCTCCAGGTAAAATTTTAATATAATTCATTCTCATTTTACCAGAGATGTGCCCTAAAATTGTGTGTCCATTTTCTAATTCAACCTTAAACATCGCATTTGGAAGGGCCTCTAATATAGTTCCTTCTAATTCGATAACATCCTTTTTCGACATACTACCTCCTATCGAACAGAAATTCATATTATTTTAACATTTATTTTACAAAAAGTCTAGCTAATTTTTAACATTTTTATTGTTATTTTTATTAATCTAACTCAGTTAAAACAACAGGTTTTCCATCTATTATGGCAACAGTGTGCTCGAAATGTGCTGAACGCTTCCCATCTCTTGTTACTACTGTCCATCCATCATCAGTTATATTCACTTTGTAAGTCCCAATGTTTACCATTGGTTCTATAGCTAAAACCATACCTTCCTCGATTTTTAATCCTCTACCTTTTCTACCAAAGTTCGGGATACAAGGATCTTCATGCATAGCTTTTCCTACTCCGTGCCCAGCAAAATCTTTAACTACAGTAAATCCATTTGACTCTACATATTTTTGGATTGCATTTCCTATATCACCAAGTCTATTTCCTGCAACTGCTTCTTCAATTCCAATTCTTCTTGCTTCTCTAGTAACATCAATTAATTTTTGTGATTCTTCATCAATTTCACCAACTGCATATGTTATTGCTGAATCTCCATAGAATCCATCTATTCTTGCCACTACATCAACACTTACAATATCTCCATTTTGAAGAATTTTATTGTTTTTTGGAACCCCATGAACTACCTCTTCATTTACAGATATACATGAACCCGCTGGATAAGGATTTATTGGTCCTCCAACACCTATTGTAGCTGGTTCTGCACCATTATCAATTAAATAATCTTCAATAATCTTATTTAATTCATATGTTGAGATTCCAGGTTTAATGTATTTTGGTAGATACTCTGTATATAATCTTGCGATTAATTGACATGGCTTTTTTATTTTTTCTATTTCTTCTCTAGTTTTTATTATAACCATAATTTTCCTTTCTGGGTTTCTAAAGTTATCCTAAAATATCAAAGATTTCCTTTGCAATTTCATTTATTTCTTTAGTTCCGTCTAACTCTACCATTACTCCTCTTTTAGAGTAGAAATTAAATAGAGGTGCTGTTTGCTCATGATATGCAGATAATCTTTTTTCAACAGTGTCCTTATTATCATCTTTTCTTATGATTAAATCTGATCCACAATAGTCACATTTTCCTTCTACTTTTGGTGGATTATTTTCAATATGGAAAGATGCTCCACAATTTGGACAAACTCTTCTTCCAACTACTCTTCCAACAATTAACTCATCTGGAACATTTAAAGAAATAACTTTATCTAAGTTCATATTTAACTCTTTTAATAATTCCTCTAATGCTTCTGCTTGTGCTAATGTTCTTGGAAAACCATCTAAAATAAATCCTTTTTTACAGTCTTCCTGTGATAATCTATCTTTTATGATTCCTATTATAGTTGAATCTGGAACTAATTTTCCTTCATCCATAAATTTCTTAGCTTCCATTCCCATTTCAGTTCCTTCTGAAATAGCTGCTCTTAGCATATCTCCAGTTGAAATTTGTGGAATTCCATACTTATCAATTATGAATTTCGCTTGTGTTCCTTTTCCAGCACCTGGTGCTCCAAATAACATTATATTCATTACTTTCATCTCCTCTATTTAAAATAAAAAGGGCACGACATATGCCGTGCCAAGATTTTATAAAAATCCCTTATACTCTTTCATGATAAGATGAGCATCTATCTGTTGTACAGTATCTAGTGCTACCCCTACTACTATTATTATTCCTGTTCCACCAAAGAATATTGGTAGTCCAAAAGCTTTAAATAGTACCATAGGCGCAATTGCGATTAAAGCTAAAAATATAGCTCCACCCCAAGTTATTCTAGTTACAACTCCTTCAAGATAATCAGCCGTATCTGCTCCAGGTCTAATACTTGGAATCGTACCTCCACCTTGTTTTAAATTTTCTGCAACCTTTTCAGGATCGAAAACTATTGAAGTGTAGAAGAACGAGAAGAATATAATTACAGCAGCATATAGTATTAAATATACAGGATGCTGGTCACCAAATATTCTAGCAAGTATTACCTTTCCAGAAAACTCTCCGGGAAGCATGTTTACTACTAAAGAAGGTATCATCATCACCACAGAAGCAAAAATTACAGGCATTACTCCTGAACTATTTAACTTCAATGGAATATAAGAATTCTGACCCATTCCATTATTTCCAGCAAATCCTCTTCCTACATAGTGAACTGGTATTTTTCTTTGCCCTAATTGGAATACAACAATTCCCGCAATTGTTATAATTGCAGCAATCCCCACTAATAACAAAACAGGAATAAGAAACTTACTCCCTCTCATATCTTGTATAGTTTGAATAACAGCTCCCGGAGCTCCTGAAATAACATTTAAAAAGATTAGTAGCGAAACTCCATTACCTATACCTTTGATAGATATTTGTTCCCCTACCCACATTAAAAATATTGTTCCTGCCGTTAAAGTTGTTATTGTTGTTAAGAAAAATGTAAACCCTGGTGTTGTTACTAATCCTACCGATTGTAACCAAGTGCATACCCCAATTCCTTGGACTATAGCTATTACAATTGTTAGGTATCTAGTCCATTGAGTAATCTTATTTCTTCCTGATTCTCCCTCTTTTTGAATCTCTTCAATTTTAGGAATAATTACAGCAAGTAAACTAAACACGATTGATGAATTGATATATGGTACAATTCCCAATGCGAATATAGATACTCTTTGGAAAGCCCCACCTGAGAACATATTAATATATCCTAGTAAATCACTTTGCGCAGTCATTTGAGCCAAACGATCAATGTCCACACCAGGAGCAGGGATATATGTCCCTACCCTAGCTACTAGGAACATTAATAAGGTGAAGATGATTCTCTCTCTCAGTTCCGGAATTTTAAATATACCTCTAAGCTTCGTTTCAAACTTTTCAATTAAACCCAAAATTCTTCACCTCACATTGAAATAACTAGTCTTTTAATTACTTGTTATTTTTTGCTACATCAGCAAAAGTTTTAACTTCAAGAATCTCTACAGATCCACCTTTTGCTTCGATAGCTGCTTTCGCAGAAGCAGAAACTTTGTGAGCTTTTACAGATACTTTCTTCTCTAGCTCTCCGTTTCCTAAAACTTTGATTCCAGCAAGAGTTTTCTTGATAACACCAGCAGCTACTAATAACTCTGGAGTTACTTCTGTTCCCTCTTCGAATCTATTTAAATCACATAAGTTTATTATTGCATAATCTTTTCTGAATATTGCGTTAGAGAATCCTCTCTTTGGAGTTCTTCTGTATAGAGGCATTTGTCCACCCTCGAAGTAAGGTTTTACCCCTCCTCCAGCTCTAGAGTTTTGTCCATTGCTTCCTTTTCCAGCAGTCTTTCCTAATCCAGAAGACTCTCCTCTTCCGATTCTTTTTCTAGCTTTTCTTGGTACAGAAGGCTTTAATTCATTTAATTTCATTGATTATTGCACCTCCTCTACTTTTATTAGGTAAGATATTTGAGCAATTTTCCCCATTAACTCTGGAGTTACATTGTGCTCTCTAACATCATTCATCTTCTTAAGCCCTAGCGACTTTGCAGTTGCTATATGGTTAGGCTTTCTTCCGATTATGCTTTTTACAAGCTCTATTCTAAGCTTTGCCATCTTTTTTTACCTCCTAGCTTAAGATTTCCTTTACTTCTTTTCCTCTTAAAGCTGCAACTTCTTCAGCAGTTCTTAATGCTGCTAATCCTTCAATTGTAGCTCTTGCAACGTTGAACTTATTTCTTGATCCTTTAATTTTTGTAAGGATGTTATGTACTCCTGCTAACTCAAGAATCTCTCTACAAGATGATCCTGCGATAACTCCAGTACCTTCATAAGCTGGTGCCATCCATATAGATGTTGCTCCCCATTTACCAACGATTTCGTGAGGAATAGTAGTTCCTTTTAATGAAACCTTTACCATGTTTTTCTTAGCAGAAGCGATTGCTTTTCTGATTGCATCAGGTACACCATTCGCTTTTCCTAGTCCTATTCCTACGTTTCCTTCAGCGTCTCCTACAGCAGCTAAAACAGAGAAAGATATAGTTCTTCCTCCTTTAGTTGTCTTAGAAACTCTAGAAATCTTCAATAATTTCTCTTGAAATTGTTTTTCTTCTTTAACTAACTTAGACAAGTGAAGTCCTCCTCTCTACAAGAATTAGAATTTAAGTCCTGCTTCTCTTGCAGCCTCTGCAAGGGCAGCTACTCTTCCTGTGTATTTATATCCAGATCTGTCAAATACTATAACAGATATTTCTTTTGCTACAGCTCTTTCAGCGATTGCTTTTCCAACAAGCTTAGCAGACTCGATGTTTCCACCGTGCTTTACATTTCCTTTGATCTCTTTATCGATAGTAGATGCAGAAACTAAAGTTACTCCATTTACGTCATCAACTAATTGAGCAAAAATGTTGTTGTTTGATCTATATATAGAAAGTCTTGGTCTCTCAGCTGTACCAGAAATCTTGCTTCTGATAGATAAGTGCTTTCTTCTTCTAATAGCGTCTCTATTAACTCTCTTAAACAACTTTTTAACCTCCTTATTCTCAGCACACTAACCTTTTTTAGTTAGTATTATGATTTCTTACCTTCTTTTCTTCTGATTACTTCGTCAGAATACTTAACTCCTTTTCCTTTATAAGGCTCTGGAGCTCTCTTAGATCTGATGTCAGCAGCAACTTGTCCTACTACATCTTTCTCTATTCCTTCAATGTGGATAGTTGTATTTTTCTCAACTGTCATTTTGATTCCTTCAACAGCATTGATTACAACTGGGTGAGAATAACCTAAAGCCATCTCTAATCCAGCATTTTTCTCAGTAGCTCTGTATCCAACTCCAACAAGTGTAAGAGTTTTCTTGAAACCTTCAGATACTCCAACAACCATGTTGTTTAAAAGTGCTCTTGTAGTTCCGTGTATAGCTCTTACAGCTGGTAGATCGTTTGGTCTTGCAACTGTGATCTCATTGTTTTCCACATTTATTGTTAACTCTTCGTTAAATTTTTTAGTTAAAGTACCTTTAGGTCCTTTTACAGTAACTACGTTTCCTGCAGTTAATGTAACTTCTACCCCAGCAGGTACCACTATGATCTTTTTACCTACTCTTGACATATGGCTACCTCCTAGTTATTACCAAACGAATGCAAGAATTTCTCCACCCATGTTCTCTCTTCTAGCAGTTCTATCTGTTACGATTCCTTTAGAAGTTGAAACAATAGCGATTCCTAAACCTGATAATACTCTTGGCATATCCTCTACAGAAGAATAAACTCTTCTTCCTGGCTTAGATATTCTCTTGATTCCTTTGATTACTCTTTCTTTTCCGTCATACTTTAAGTATACTCTTATATTCTTTTTATTTCCATCTGTTACAATTTTGTAGTTAGAAATATATCCCTCTTCTTTTAAAATCTCAGCGATTCTCTCTTTTATGTTAGAGTGAGGAACATCTGTTTTCTCATGCATTACCGCATTTGCATTTCTAACTCTTGTTAACATATCTGCAATTGGATCTGTTAAAAACATCTATTAAATCCTCCTTTCATCAATTACCAAGATGACTTCTTCACACCTGGAATAAGTCCAGCACCTGCTAATTGTCTGAACTTAACTCTCGAAATTCCGAATTCTCTCATGAATCCTCTTGGTCTTCCATCTAATTGACATCTATTTTTCTTTCTAACTTCTGAAGAGTTCTTAGGTAATTTGTTTAGCTCAAACATAGCTTCCATATCTCCCTCGTTGATTCTCTTCTTCAGTTCAGCTCTCTTTTCAGCATATTTGTCGCATAAAGTTGTTCTTTTAACTTCTCTAGCGATCATTGACTTTTTAGCCATTTATTATTAACCTCCTCACTATTTACTTTTTAAAAGGCATTCCGAATGCCTTAAGTAAAGCTCTTCCTTCTTCATCTGTTTTAGCTGAAGATACTATAGTGATAGACATTCCTAAAAGCTTGTCAACTTTATCAAATTCGATCTCAGGGAAAACTAATTGATCTCTTAATCCTAAAGAGTAGTTTCCTCTTCCGTCGAATGAATCCGCTGGAACTCCTTCGAAGTCTCTTACTCTTGGAAGAACTACATTTACTAATCTATCTAGAAAATCGTACATTCTCTCTTTTCTTAAAGTAACTTTTGCACCGATTGGCATTCCTTCTCTTAACTTAAATCCAGCTTCTGATTTTTTTGCTTTTCTTACAACTGGCTTTTGTCCTGTGATTATTGCTAAATCAGCCATTGCAGCATCGATTAACTTAGAGTTTTGAGTTGCCTCTCCTACTCCCATGTTAACAACGATTCTGTCTAATTTTGGACATTCCATAACGTTAGATAATCCTAACTCTTTTACTAAGTTAGCAACTATTGTTTCGTTATATAACTTATGATATCTAGAAACGTATTTAGACACTTACGTTCTCCTCCTCTCTTATAAAGTTTCTCCAGATACTTTAGAGTATCTTACTTTTTTACCGTCCACAAACTTGTATCCAACTCTAGTTGGCTTACCAGCTTTCTCATCAAATAACATTACTTTTGAAGAGAACATTGGAGCTGGTTTAGTTACAACTCCACCTTGTGGGTTTATTTGTGAAGGTTTCATATGCTTTGTGATCATATTGATATTCTCAATAACAATCTTTCCTTTTTTAGGGAATACTTTTAAAACCTTACCTGTTTTTCCTTTATCTTTTCCAGATATTACGTAAACTGTATCTCCAGTTTTTACATGTAATGACTCTGGTACAAATTTAATCTTAGGTTTAGCCACGACAATTAGCCTCCTCTCTCAATTATATTACTTCTGGAGCTAGTGATACTATCTTCATGAAGTCTTTAGCTCTTAATTCTCTTGCAACTGGTCCGAAGATTCTTGTTGCTCTTGGTTCATTATTGTTATTTAAGATAACAGCTGCGTTATCATCAAATTTAATATATGATCCATCTTCTCTTCTTAATTCTTTTCTTGTTCTAACAATAACTGCCTTTACTACGTCTCCTTTTTTAACGTTTCCACCAGGTATTGCTTCCTTAACTGATGCCACAACAATGTCACCGATTCTTCCGAATCTTCTTCTAGATCCTCCAAGAACTCTTATAACCATAAGTTTTTTAGCTCCCGAGTTATCAGCAACATTAAGGATAGTTTGTTGTTGTACCATTAAATTATCCTCCTCTCAACAATAATTTGGATTATTATCTAGCTTTCTCTATAATATCAACTAGTCTCCATCTCTTATCTCTAGATAATGGTCTAGTTTCCATGATTCTTACTTTATCTCCAGTTTGAGCTACGTTGTTCTCGTCATGCGCTTTGAACTTCATAGTCTTCTTAACTCTCTTTTTGTAGATTGGGTGTAATGTCATTGTTTCGATAGCAACAACTATCGTCTTGTCCATCTTATCAGAAACAACGATTCCTTCTCTTACTTTTCTCTCGTTTCTCAAGATTTTGACCTCCTCTTCTTAAGAATCTATATTCTAACTTTAAGATTTAATTATCTTTCGTTTAATATAGTGTTTATTCTTGCGATCTCTCTTCTTACTTCTCTAATCTTAGCAGTGTTAGTTACTTGTCCTAATGAAAGTTGAAACTTTAGGTTGAAAAGTTCTTCCTTAAGCTCTTTACACTTTACTACTAAGTCTTCAGTAGATATTTCTCTTATTTCCTTAGCTCTCATTAGTTCTCACCACCATTCTCTCTTTTTACAATCTTACATCTGATAGGAAGTTTCATAGAAGCTTTTCTTAAAGCTGCTATTGCTTTCTCTTCAGTAACACCAGATACCTCGAACATTATTCTTCCAGGTTTAACTACTGCTACCCAACCTTCTACGTTTCCTTTACCTTTACCCATTCTTACTCCAGCTGGTCTAGCAGTAATTGGCTTATCTGGGAATATTCTAATGAAAGTCTTACCTTCTCTTTTGAATGTTCTGTTGATTCCAACTCTACAAGATTCAATCTGTCTGTTTGTTATCCATGCTGGCTCAAGGGCTTGTAATCCGTAATCTCCGAAAGCAACAGTGTTACCTCTTTGAGCTGTACCCTTCATTCTTCCTCTAAACATTTTTCTATGTTTCGTTCTTTTAGGCATTAACATGATTACGCTTCCCCTCCTTCCTTCTTAGTTGGAAGTACTTCACCGTGGAAGATCCAAACCTTGATTCCAAGAGCTCCATATGTTGTATGAGATGTAGCTGTTGCATAGTCGATATCTGCTCTTAATGTATGTAGAGGTACTTTTCCTTCTACTACCCACTCAGATCTTGCGATCTCAGCACCATTTAATCTTCCAGAAACCATAACTTTGATTCCTTTTGCTCCTGCTTTCATTGCTCTCATAACAGCTTGGCTTACTGCTCTTTTGTAAGCTACTCTCTTCTCGATAGATGTAGCTATATTTTCTGCAACTAAAGTTGCATCTTTATTGAATTCTTTAACCTCTTGAACTTTAACTGTAACTTTTCTTCCAGTCATAGCTTCAAGTTTAGCTCTTAATGATTCTATTTCAGAACCTTTTCTTCCGATGATTATTCCAGCTTTAGCTGTGTGTATTAAAACTACAACGTGCGACGGAGAAGTTCTCTCGATTTTTACCTTCGAAATTCCCGCGTGGAAGTAGTTCTTTTTGATCATTTCTCTGATCTTTGTATCTTCATGGAAGAACTTTGCGTATTCTTTTTTATCTGCATACCAGATAGAATCCCAAGTTCTTGTTATTCCAAGTCTCAGTCCTCTAGGGTCTACTTTTTGTCCCACAGTCTTACCTCCTTACTACTTTTCAGACACTGCCACAACAATGTGTGCTGTTGGTTTTCTTATTATATCTGCTCTTCCCATCGCTCTTGGCATTATTCTCTTAAGCGCTGGTCCGTCGTTTATCATTATAGTTGATACTACTAACTTCTCCTCATCCATGTTGAAGTTGTTAGTTGCATTAGCAATTGCTGATGCTAGTGTTTTCTTTATAAATCTAGCTGCTTTTTTGTTAGTAAACTCTAACGTATCTAAAGCTTCTAATGCTGATTTTCCTCTCACTAAGTCTGCTACAAGTCTAGCTTTTCTTGGAGATAATCTTACGAATCTAGTTATTGCTCTAGCTTCCACTAGTCCAACCTCCTTTTCCTACTATCAATTTATTAATTTAAAATCGATTATTTTTTCTTTTTCTTTTTGTCTACACCGTGACCATAGTATGTTCTAGTTGGTGCGAACTCACCTAGTTTATGTCCAACCATTTGCTCAGTCACATGAACTGGTATGTGCTTTTTACCATTGTAAACACCAAATGTTAATCCTATAAAGTTAGGGAATATTGTTGATCTTCTAGACCAAGTCTTTATTACCGCTTTTATATTCTCAGTAGCTACTGCTTCCTCAACTTTTTTCATTAAGTGGTGGTCACAAAAAGGTCCTTTTTTTAATGATCTAGCCATTACCTATTAGCCTCCTCTCGAAAATTACTTTTCGTTTCTTCTTCTTACGATAAACTTGTCTGAAGTTTTTCTTCCTCTTGTTCTAACACCATGAGCTGGTTTACCCCAAGGAGTCATAGGAGATTTTCTTCCAACAGGAGCTTTACCTTCTCCTCCACCGTGTGGGTGATCACAAGGGTTCATTACAGATCCTCTTACGTGAGGTCTTCTTCCTTTGTGTCTGTTTCTTCCAGCTTTACCTAGTGATACTAGGCTGTGCTCAGAGTTTCCTACTTCACCGATAGTTGCCATACATTCTCCGTGAATTAATCTTAATTCACCTGATGGTAACTGAACGTGACAGTAAGTTCCTTCTTTTGCAACTAGTCTTGCTGCAGTTCCTGCAGATCTAACTAATTGTCCACCCTTTCCTCTTTGTAACTCAACGTTGTGTATCTGTGATCCAACAGGCATCTCTTTTAATTTAAGAGCATTTCCTGGCTTTATTTCAGCATTTGAACCAGCCATTACGATATCACCTTTCTTAAGTCCCTTTGGAGCAAGAATATATCTCTTCTCTCCGTCTGCGTACGATAGTAATGCAATGTTTGCAGTTCTATTTGGATCGTACTCTAGTGATACTACCTTTGCAGGTACATCTAATTTATTTCTTTTAAAGTCGATGATTCTGTAAAGTCTTTTGTGTCCCTTGTCTCTATTTCTACAAGTTCTGTGTCCATAGTTATCTCTACCATAAGCAGATTTTAATGGAGTAGTTAAAGACTTTTCAGGTCTAACTTTATCTAAATCTTCGTTAACTAATCTAGACATATGTCTAGTACCATTAGTTATAGCATTTAACTTTCTAATTGCCATTTTGTTAACCTCCAAAATTTCCTGACCTATAATTATCTTTAGCTTTATCCTTTTATATATAAAGAACTAAACCTCTAATTATCTTTCAATTATACTTCTGCGAAGTAAGTTATTGTGTTTCCAGCAGCTAATTTAACAATAGCTTTTTTCTTAGCTTGAGTCTTGTAAAGTTTCATTCCATGTCTCTTAGTAATTGACTTTACGTTGATTGTAGCTACAGATTCAACTTTTACGTTAAATATAGTTTCGATAGCTTTTCTAATCTCAACTTTATTTGCTTTAGGACTTACCTCAAATGTGTACTTGTTGTAATCTCTTCTTAAAATCTCAGTTTTCTCAGTGATTACAGGCTTCTTTACGATATCGTAAGCAGTCATTATGCAAGCACCTCCTCGATTGTCGTTAACGCTTCCTTAGTTACGATAACTTTCTCTTGCTTTAATAACCAGTAAACTCCAATCTCATTTGGTTGAAGAACTACTGCGTTCTCTAAGTTTCTAGCTGATAAATATAAGTTGTAATCAGCTTCTGTAGCAAGGTCATTTACAACGAATAATTGCTTTGTATTTGCTGTTAAAGCATTTGTTAAAGCGATTATTGTTTTTGTTTTTGGAGCTTCGATAGTTCCATCAAGAACTAAGATTTCTCCAGCAGCAACTTTCGCAGAAAGTGCTGATCTTAAAGCAAGATTTCTTACTTTTTTGTTTACTTTTTTCTCGTATGATCTTGGTTGTGGTCCGAATGTTACTCCTCCACCTACCATGTGTGGAGCTCTTATAGAACCTTGTCTAGCTCTTCCAGTTCCTTTTTGTTTAAAAGGCTTTCTTCCTCCACCTTTAACCATAGCTCTAGTTTTAGTAGCTGCAGTTCCTTGTCTAGCAGCTGCTAACTCTGCAGTTAATACTTCATGTAATACTGCTTGATTAGGCTCGATTCCAAATACAGAATCTTTAACTTCTACAGTACCAGTTTGGTTTCCTGCTAAGTCATATATGTTTAAAACTGCCATTATTTTCCTCCTTCCTCATCTACTAACTAATTATTTCTTTACAGCTGGCTTTACAACGATATATCCGTTCTTTGGACCAGGTACTGCACCTTTAATTAGTAGTAAGTTGTTTTCTGCGTCAACTTTAACAATTTTTAAGTTTTGAACTGTTACAGTTGCATTTCCGTATTGTCCAGCCATTTTCTTGTTCTTAAGAACTTTTCCAGGCCAAGACGACATTCCTATAGATCCTCCAAGTCTGTGGTTTCTAGAAACACCGTGTGAAGCTCTGTTTCCACTGAAGTTATGTCTCTTCATAACTCCTGATGTTCCTTTACCTTTTGAAGTTCCTGTAATGTCTACGAAAGCAACCTCTGCTAAAGCATCTACTTTGATCTCTTGTCCAAGTTCGATTCCTTCTACTGAATCAACTTTTAACTCTTTAACAAATCTTAACGGCTTTACACCAGCTTTGTTAAAAATTCCCATTAATGGCTTTGTAGTATTTTTTTCTTTTTTCTCGTCAAATCCTAATTGTAAAGCTGAATAACCATCATTCTCTACAGTCTTCTTTTGAAGAACATAGTTAGGTCCAGCTTCAACAACTGTAACTGGAATAAATTTTCCATCTTCGAAAATTTGAGTCATTCCAATTTTTTTTGCTAAAATTCCTGACATGTGTTTTACCTCCATCAAATAATATATTGGTTGACAACTTGCCCTCGTGGTTCCACCACTTTTTCTTTAAAAAAAAACGCCAACTTGTATTATTCTGTAAGGATAATTTAATTCTTCAATTAGCATCAAATTACCCGAAAATCAGCCGTCTGCTTTTTTCTCAGAATCTTTTCATTCAAACAATTATGCTTGCTTTATTTCGATTCCAACACCAGCTGGTAAGTTAACTGCTGTTAAAGAAGCAATTGTCTTAGGGTTAGAGTTTTTAATCTCTACCATTCTTCTGTGCACTCTCATCTCGAATTGCTCTCTCGAGTCTTTGTTTACGTGTACTGATCTTAGTACAGTATATTTTTTAATCTTTGTAGGTAGTGGCATAGGTCCTGCAATTTCTGCTCCAGATTTCTTTGCTACTTCTACTATTTTTTTAGCTGATTGATCTAATAAAGTGTGATCATAAGCTTTTAAGTAAATTCTTAACTTGTTAGAAGCCATTTTACTTTTCGCACCTCCTTAAAAGTTTCGATTAAAAGAATTAAATAATTCTTTTGTACACTCTGGTAATTATATCACATTTTTTACAAAAAGCAAATGTTTTTTGTTTTTATTTAAAAGTTTTTTTATCTAGCTTTCTTAAGAATATAAAAGGGGACAAAGTCCCCTCCTATATGAACTAAATTTCACTTATATTAAGTAAGATTACTTAGTAATTTCTGCAACAACTCCAGAAGCTACTGTTCTTCCTCCCTCTCTGATTGCGAATCTTAATCCAGGCTCCATTGCGATTGGGTGGATTAACTCTACTGTCATCTCAATGTTGTCTCCTGGCATTACCATTTCTACTCCCTCAGGTAAGTTGATTGCTCCAGTTATATCTGTAGTTCTGAAGTAGAACTGTGGTCTGTATCCTGAGAAGAATGGAGTATGTCTTCCTCCCTCTTCCTTAGTTAATACGTATACCTCTGATTTGAATCCTGTATGTGGTAATATTGATCCTGGCTTACATAATACTTGTCCTCTCTCAACATCTTCCTTCTTGATTCCTCTTAATAATGCTCCGATGTTATCTCCTGCTTGACCTTGATCTAACAGCTTTCTGAACATCTCTACTCCTGTACAAGTTGATTTTGTAGTATCTTTGATTCCTACTATTTCAATCTCTTCTCCAACTTTTACAATTCCTCTTTCTACTCTTCCAGTTACAACTGTTCCTCTTCCTGTAATTGTGAATACATCCTCAATTGGCATTAGGAATGGTTGGTCTACTGCTCTTGCAGGTGTTGGAATGTAAGAATCTACAGCGTCCATTAGAGCTTTGATTTGGTTAACCCATTTCTCTTCTCCGTTCATTGCTCCTAAAGATGATCCCATTATTACTGGTAAATCGTCTCCTGGGAATCCGTACTCTGTTAATAACTCTCTTACTTCCATTTCAACTAACTCTAATAACTCTTCGTCGTCTACCATGTCAGCTTTGTTTAAGTATACTACGATGTATGGAACTCCAACCTGTCTTGATAATAGGATGTGCTCTCTTGTTTGTGGCATTGGACCATCTGCTGCTGATACAACTAAGATAGCTCCGTCCATTTGTGCTGCTCCAGTGATCATGTTCTTTACGTAATCCGCGTGACCTGGACAGTCAACGTGCGCGTAGTGTCTCTCTACTGTTTCGTACTCGATGTGAGCTGTATTGATTGTGATTCCTCTTTCTCTCTCTTCTGGTGCAGCGTCGATGTTAGCGAAATCTACTTTCTTAGCTAGTCCCATATCTGATAATACTTTAGATATTGCTGCTGTTGTTGTTGTTTTTCCGTGGTCAACGTGTCCGATTGTTCCAATGTTAACGTGCGGTTTGCTTCTTTCAAATTTTTCTTTAGCCATTTGAAATTTCCTCCTATTTTTCTTTGTATTTTATAATTTTTGTTGTGACTCATCTAAGAGTCACAACATTATTAAACTTTTTTCAAGTTGAAGTTTTAAAAAAGATAAATTATTATCTTCCTCTCTCTTCTTGGATAGCTTTTTGAACTGATGCAGGAACTTGTGCATACTCTTCAAATTCCATAGAGTAAGTTGCTCTTCCTTGAGATTTAGATCTTAAATCAGTTGCATATCCAAACATTTCTGATAAAGGTACTTTAGCGTTAATTATCTTCGCTCCGTTTCTATCAGTCATTCCTCCGATCATTCCTCTTCTTGAGTTGATATCTCCTATGATATCTCCCATGTACTCTTCAGGAGTAGTTACTTCTACTTTGAAGATTGGCTCAAGGATGATTGGTTTTGCTTTTTGAGCAGCTTGCTTAAGTGCCATAGATCCAGCAATTTTGAATGCCATCTCTGATGAGTCAACCTCATGGTATGATCCATCATAAAGTGTAACTTTTAAGTCAACCATAGGGTAACCAGCTACAACTCCACCTTCAAGAGCTTCTCTACATCCTTTTTCAACAGCAGGAATATATTCTCTAGGAATTGCTCCTCCTGATATTTTGTTAACAAATTCGAACTCTTTACCTGGGTTTGGCTCAAGAGTAATCTTAACGTGTCCGAACTGTCCTTTTCCTCCAGATTGCTTAGCATACTTAACTTCTTGATCTTGTTTAAGAGTTATAGTTTCTCTATAAGCAACTTGTGGTTTACCAACTGTTGACTCAACTTTGAATTCTCTCTTCATTCTGTCAACGATGATCTCTAAGTGTAATTCTCCCATTCCTGAGATGATTACTTGTCCAGTTTCCTCATCAGTTTTAACTCTGAATGTAGGATCCTCTTCAGCAAGCTTTGATAAAGCTAGACCCATTTTCTCTTGGTCAACTTTTGTCTTAGGCTCAACTGCAACTGAGATTACTGGCTCAGGGAATTCCATTTTCTCTAGAACGATTGGTGCATCTTCAGCACATAGAGTATCTCCAGTAGTTGTATCTTTTAATCCAACTGCTGCTGCGATATCTCCACAGTAAACAACTTCGATTTCCTCTCTTTTGTTTGCGTGCATTTGAAGAATTCTTCCCATTCTCTCTTTTTTACCTTTTGTTGAGTTTAAAACATAAGATCCTTTTGTAAGAACTCCTGAGTAAACTCTGAAGAACGTTAATCTTCCAACAAATGGGTCAGTCATAACTTTAAATGCTAAAGCAGCAAATGGAGAGTTATCTGAAATCTCTCTAGTTATTTCTAACTCTTCGTTCTTAACGTCTGTTCCTTTAATTATTCCTTTATCTGTTGGAGCTGGCATATATGTGATGATAGCATCTAATAAAGCTTGAACTCCTTTGTTTTTGAATGCAGTTCCACAAGTAACTGGTACTATTGTGTTTGCTAATGTTGCAGCTCTTAAAGCAACGTTGATTTCAGTTTCAGAGATTTCTTCTCCTCCGAAGAATTTCTCCATTAACTCATCAGAAGTTTCTACTACTGATTCAATCATGAAGTTTCTAGCTTCTTCAGCAGCATCTGCTAATTCAGCTCTGATATCTTTAACTTCAAAATTCTGTCCATTGTCAGAATCTTTTGGCCAAACAATTTCTTTCATTGTTAATAAGTCGATAACTCCTTCGAAGTCATCCTCTGCACCGATTGGTAATTGAATAGGTACTGGATTAGATCCTAATTTTTCTCTAATATCGTTAACGCACATTTCGAAGTTAGCTCCGATTCTGTCCATTTTATTAAAGAAAGCTATTCTAGGTACACCATATTTGTCAGCTTGTCTCCAAACTGTTTCAGACTGTGGTTGTACTCCGTCAACTGCTGAGAATACAGCAACTGCACCATCAAGTACTCTAAGAGATCTTTCAACCTCAACTGTAAAGTCCACGTGTCCTGGTGTGTCTATTATATTTACTCTGTGATTTTTCCAGAAACATGTTGTAGCAGCAGAAGTAATTGTGATACCTCTCTCTTGCTCTTGCTCCATCCAGTCCATTGTAGCGGCACCTTCGTGAACCTCTCCAATTTTATGAGCTACTCCAGTATAGAATAAGATTCTCTCTGTTGTAGTAGTCTTTCCTGCGTCGATGTGAGCCATGATACCAATGTTTCTAGTCATTTCTAAAGAAACGCTTCTAGCCATTTTGTTATCCTCCTAAATTTTAAATTACAACTGAAATTAGAACTTGTAGTGTGCGAAAGCTCTGTTAGCTTCTGCCATTTTGTAAGTATCTTCTTTCTTCTTAATAGTAGCTCCCTCATTGTTTGCTGCTGCTATTAACTCTGCTGCTAACTTTTCGATCATTCCATACTCTTTTCTTTGTCTTGTATAAGTAGTTAACCATCTGATAGCAAGAGTTTGTTGTCTCTCAGGTCTTACTTCTACTGGAACTTGATAAGTAGCTCCTCCGATTCTTCTTGATCTTACTTCGATCTGTGGCTTAATGTTATCTAATGCTTGCTTAAATACATCGTACCCCTCTTGACCAGTTTTTTCTTTTATTAAATCCATTGCAGAATAGAATATTCCTTCAATGATTGACTTTTTTCCATCTAACATGAAAGAGTTGATAACTTTAGTTACAACTTTATCAGAATATCTTGAATCAGGTAATACATCTCTTTTTACTGCTGCTCTTCTTCTTGACATTTACTGTCCACCTCCTTAATAATTATTACGCTTTTTTAGCTCCGTATTTAGATCTTGATTGTTTTCTCTTAGCAACTCCAGCTGTATCTAAAGCTCCTCTGATAACTTTATATCTAACTCCTGGTAAATCTTTTGTTCTTCCTCCTCTTACTAGAACGATTGAGTGCTCCTGTAAGTTGTGTCCCTCTCCTGGGATGTATGAAGTTACTTCGATTCCGTTAGTTAATTTTACTCTGGCAACCTTTCTTAAAGCTGAGTTTGGTTTCTTAGGTGTAGTAGTATAAACTCTTACACACACTCCTCTTCTTTGTGGGTTTCCTTGTAATGCTGGTGATTTTTTACTCTCTTCTAGAGTTTGTCTTCCTTTTTTTACTAATTGACTTAAAGTAGGCATTTTACCCTCCTTCCTCTGAATTTTTTTATTTATTATTTTTAAATAATATTTAACTTAAGTATTATAATAGCTTTATTGCAAAAAGTCAAAGATAATTTTACCACAATTTTATTTTTTTACAACTATTTTTTTAATTCCTCTAGTTCTAGAGCTGTTTCATCCCAGCTTTCCATAGTGTCTAGAATTCTTTCATCTCTTAAATCTATCTCTTTTTGAATGTCCATTAATTCATCCAAATTGTTATTTTTTCCAGCAATTTCATACTTCTTTTCTAAATCACTTTTTTCACTTTCTAATCTTTCAATTTCTTCTTCTAATTTTTTATATTTTTTTTCTAAAGTTGTTATTCTATTTCTATTTCTTTTTTGTTCTTCATAATTTAAACCTGCTGTTTCATCTTTTAGCTTCACATTATCCTTTTGCGAAATATATGTTTCGTAATCTCCTTTGAATAAAGTTGCCCCATCTTTAGTAACCTCGTATATATTATTAACAACACTTTCTAAAAAATATCTATCATGAGATACAACAATAATTGTCCCATCGTAATCTTCTAAAGCTTCTTCTAATATTTCCCTAGAATAAATATCTAAGTGATTTGTTGGTTCGTCTAATATTAAAAAATTAGGCTTTGATAAAATCAGTTTCATAAAAGCTACTCTAGCTTTTTCTCCTCCTGATAGAGATTTTATCTTTTTGTCTACATCATCTGCTGAAAAAAGAAATCCACCTGCTATAGTTCTTGCTTCTTCATCACTCATTGGAAAAGTATACAACAACTCTTCTAATATTGTATTTTCCATTTTTAACCCTTGATGATTTTGGTCATAATAACCTATTTTTACTCTTTCTCCTAATTCTACAACTCCACTTTTAGCTTTTTCTAACCCATTGACAATTCTTAAAATAGTTGATTTTCCAACTCCATTTTTTCCAATTATTCCAATTCTATTTCCTCTAAAAACTGTTAAATTCAAATTATTAAAAAGTTTCTTTTCTCCATAACTCATACTTAAATTTTTTAATTCTAAAACTTTATCTACACTTGGAGTTTCAACTTCAAATTTAAGTTTAATTTTTCTTACTCCTATGATTGGATTGTCACTTTTTTCCATTCTATCTAAAAGTTTTTGTCTTCCTCTAGCTTGTTTTGATTTCTGTCCAGCTTTATAACGTCTTACAAACTCCTCCATTTTTCTAATTTTATCCTGCTCTTTTTCAAAAGACTTTACCGCACCTGATAAATAAGCTTCTTTTTGAATCACATACTCAGAAAAATTACCTTTATAAGCTTTTAATGTTTTCCCTTCTATTTCAAAAACTCTATTAACAATATTATCTAAAAAATATCTATCATGTGATATAACTACAAAAGCTTTTGGATAATCTTTTAAAAATTTTTCTAACCATTCAATTGCTACTAAATCTAAGTGGTTAGTTGGTTCATCTAGTATTAATAACTCTGGTTCTTCTAACAAAATTTTTCCTAGAGCTACTCTTGACTGTTGTCCCCCTGAAAGATCTTTTATTTGTACTTTCCACATCTCTTCTGGAATACTTAAACCTATTAGTATTTGTTTCACTTTATATTCAATTGCATATCCTTCTTCTTGCTCATATCTACTACTTAAAATAGCTAACTCTTCCATATGTTTATCAAAGTTTTCTAGATCATTTGCAATTAAATTATTTAATTCTTTTATTCTTTCATAATCTGATTTTAAATTAGAAAATACACCTATTAGCTCATCAAAAATTGTATTTTCTTTATTTAGGTTTATACTTTGAGAAAGATACCCTATTTTTAATCCACCTTTTTTAGAAATTGTTCCTCTTTCATTTGTTTCTGGATTAGGATCTCCCTCTTCTAATTCCATCATCATTTTTATTAACGTTGATTTTCCTGCACCATTAACTCCTATTATTCCAATTCTATCCTTTTCATCTATTGAAAATGTAATATCTTTTAGCAAAGACTCTCCTGAAAAGCCTTTATATAAACTATTTACACTTAATAAAGCCATCATCATTCTCCTTTTTATATATTTATCCCTTTAATTATATCATAAGTTTAAAAAAAAGAGTGGATTTATCTTTCCACTCCTTTATTATAATATTCTAAACTTAAAATTGTTAAACTAATTAACCCAGTTAAAAGTCCCAGTGGATAAAAATAGTTATATGTAAAACTTAGTTGAATACATATCGCTATTAAAATTGGACCTAATAACGCTGTTATTGAAAATCCTAATGAATAGTCTTGCAAAACTGGTGTTTCTAGTTTAGGATCACATATTCTTAATAGTAATAAACCTGTTATAAATACTCCTGTTGATGTTCCAAACATCGCCAAAGTTCTTTCTAAATGATAATCTTTAAAGTATTTTTTAGAAAGTTGATCTATTACTATCCAAGTAATTGAAAATCCAACTAAACTAGTAACTAGAATAGGAAATATGTAACTTATAACACCTTTCAAAGGAATCGTTGTTACTGCTGCAACTATTGCAAACTCTGTTAATGTTCCTGTTATTTTTCCTTTTACTTTCAAATCTATACTCCAATCCAATCTTAGTTTTATCATTATCTTCCAAATAAAAAACATAACTATCATGCCAAATGACCAAATTGTTAGTTTTGATAACAATGGAATTTGAAATTTTTTAAATATATTTAATGTTATTATAGCTAAACCAGAAACAGAAAAAATAATAGCTAAATGATAAGCTAAAGTATCTACTGTTGTTGTTAACATAGTTTCTTTTCCTAAGTTCCCTTGTTTTTCCTTATCTTTTATATATCCATTTTTATATTCTAACAATACTTCATTTGTTAAAGTATTTCCAAATTTTCTTTTGATTTGAAATATACCAAAAATAATTCCTGTAACCAAACCAATTGTTGCTAGTGTTACCGTTACTCCTTGAGCTAACTCCCAATAGTTACTTCCTAATTCTTTTAATGTTCTAGCAACTACTCCAGCTGTTCCATGCCCACCTGCAAATGCAGAATTTAATTCAGCACCAAAACTTTTATACAATTTAATATTAAATATTTTATCAAAAATAAAATTAATAAGATATCCTACAAATAATTGTATAAATGTTACTAAGAACAATATTCCACCAGTATTTATTGTATTTTGAAAAACTTTATTTTTTCTTCCTAACTCCATTCCTAAAGGAATAGAAACTAAAATAGGTATAATCAAAATTCCAGGTATAGATTTTATATCATTCATCCAACTTTTAGGTATAACTTCATAATATTTTCCTAAAAAATCTGGCCCTATAACCAATCCAATCACTCCACCTATTACCGAAGCTGGCATAAACAGTTCTTGAAATATCTTAACTCTACTTTTTATAACTATTCCTAATATTAATAGAATACTAAGATAGGCTGTTATATTTAAAAAATCATTCATTTATAAATTCTCCTGATTTTCCTCCTGTTTTTTTACATAACTTTATATCACTAATTAACATTGTTTTATCCATAGCCTTACACATATCATAAATTGTTAAAAGTGCTGTAGATACACCTGTTAAAGCTTCCATTTCCACACCTGTTTTTCCAAAAGTTTTAACGGTTACTTTAGATTCAATAGTTAGATCTTCATCTGAAAAATTAAATTCAACTTCTACACCTGTTAGAAATAATGGATGACACATTGGAATTAAATCACTAGTTTTTTTAGCTGCCATAATACCTGCAACTCTAGCGACACCTAATACATCTCCCTTTTCAATATTTCCCTCTTTTACTCTATTATAAGTTTCTTCATTCATTGTAATTTTTCCACTTGTTATCGCGACTCTTTTAGTTTCTTTTTTTTCCGTTACATCTACCATTATTGCTTTTCCATCTTCATTAAAATGTGTTAACATCTTTTGTAAGCCTCCTATGAATCAACTCTCCATTATTTTTAACTTTTAATATCTCAGCCATAATCTCTATAGCAATTTCATATGGACTTCCATCAGATAGTTTTAATCCAATTGGAGAGTATAGTTTTTCTTCAGGTATAACTACTCTACTTTCTAGTATCCCTTTTTTGATTTCTATAACCTTTTTCTTACTTCCAATCATTCCAATATATCTGCTTTGCTTTTTTAAAACACTTCTTAATGCTTTTTCATCTGTTGCATGTCCCTTAGTTACAATTATATAATAAGAGTTTTCATTTTCGTTTAACTCTTCTATAAGCTGCTCATAATCTCCTATTTTTATATCCAATGAAAAATTTTCATTCTCTTCTCTATCATCAAGAATAACTCTTTCAAAATCAGAACTTTCTAGTATCTCATACAACTTCTGTCCTATATGCCCTGCTCCTATAATAACAATACGATTTTTAGGATTTATAACTTTTATATATCCCTCGACACTACCACCACAACTCATTCCTAGTTCAGCCTCTTTTGTTAAATCGTGATTAAAACTTTGATTTTCATTTTCTTCTAAGCACTTTTTAGCTTGATTAATAACTCTATGCTCTACCAATCCTCCACCAATAGTTCCTATAAAATCATCTTCCCATACACCCATTAAAGTTCCCTCTTTTCTAGGTGTTGATCCACTGGATTTAGTTATTGTTACTAGAGCTACCCTTTTTCCTGATTTTACAATTTCAAAAATTTTCTCCAAAATATTTAAATCCATCTTTCTCCCCTTTCTCTACAATTTCACTAAAAATAGCTTCAAGAACCGAACCACCTAAAGCTCTAGCTTTATCAGATATTGTAAAGCAATTATTATATTGGTTTAATCTTGGATCTATATCAGCAATCTTTAAACCTTTTTTTACATCATAATTATCTCTGATTATTCCTCTCAATAATCCATCTATGGTAGCCCTAACCAATTCACTATCAATACTTCCTATCGGTTCATCCTTTTTTACAAAATCACCAATTTTTTTGAAAGATTTAAACTTCCCAGATATTTTAGCATAAATAACTCTTTCCACGGTAACTCCAGCTATATCTCCAGGATTTCCCGTATTTTTTTCGGCTTCACCAACTTTTATAACTCTTCCTAAATTATGACCTCTCATTGTTTCTATAACAGTTCCAACATCTTTTCCTGCTATAAATCCAGGTCCTAATCCAACTGTTATTGGTGCCATTGTTATTGTTGTTCCTAAATTTTTCTTTGCTATAATAGCATCTACTACGATGTTAGGTTTTAATTCTTTTATCCACTTTCCCCATGGATCAATTACTATTGGTACCTCTCTGTTTAACCAACACTTTTTAATCTCTTCAAGTGTTTCTACTTTTCTAGATTTTACCCCTTCAACTATTTGTTCACCATTAGAATTATATATACACTCTGAAAATGAAACTGTTCGTCGAATAGAACTAGGTTGATCTATTTCTAAAACTAACATTTTAAATCCACATTTATACAAACAATAAATAACTCCTGTTGCTAAATCTCCTGCTCCCCTAATTATAGCTAACATAATCTCTCCTTATTTTTCAAGAAATTTATTTTTATACTCCCAATATGACCCTTCTAACCTTTTTGCTATTTCACCAAAAATTTTACAAGTATTTTCAATAAAATATTCATCTACTGTAATTCTTTTTCCTGTCCTTAAATTAAATATTTTAACTATCTCTTTTTCTATCGATTCAGGTATCTCTGTCATATAATCATGAAGATAATCATTCCTAATTTTTCTAACAATTCCAATAAAATTTCTCTCATTTTCATCTAAAGAAAATCTATTTTTCATTGCTTCTTCTAAAAATAGAATATAACTATTTAAATAAGACATATTTTTATTTTGAATCTCTTCTAAATCTAAATGTTTATCATAAGCAATATCTTTAGTTATATTTTTCAATAGAACTTCAAATATCATAAAAATATTTAATAAATTACTCATATGATGTATCTCTTTAAAAGCATTATTGTTTATGAAATAACATTTACTATATTTAGAAAATTCTTTTTCATTATCTCTTGTAGAGGTTAAAGATTCTCTTGAGACTTTCTGATATTCTTTTAAAAAGATACTATTTATACTATACATTCTACATATTGTAGTCATTCTTATTTCGAACTCTTCAAAAAATTTTGCACTTTCATCATTTACTACAAAATACGGGTTAGGTTCACATGGAATCGTCTCTATTTGTATACAAATATTTTTTAAATAATCTCCATTCTTTTCTTCCTTATGTTCACAACTTTTGCATCCACAATTTTCACTATTACATTGAATACTTTCTTTTATATTTTTCTCTATACTTTCTTCACTTTTTATAATTTCTTGATTCTTTTTTTTCATAAAAATTCTTTTAAAAAATTCCATAGTTCACCTCTGTTTTCTAAAGACTTCTATACCAAATCCAAGCTGTTTCAATTATTTTTTCAACATCTGTATATTCAGGTTTCCACCCTAAAACTTCTCTCGCTTTTTCACTAGCTGCTACCACTGATGCTGGATCTCCTTCTCTTTTTTCAACTACCTCTGATTTTATATCAATATTTGTAACTTTTTTAGCTGCATTTAACATCTCTAAAACTGAAAATCCATTTCCATTTCCTAAATTATAGATTCCACTAATATTTTTAGCTAATGCTGGTAAAGCAGCAATATGTGCTCTTACCAAGTCAACTACATGAATATAATCTCTTATACCTGTTCCATCTTTTGTTGGATAATCATCTCCGTAGATACTTAGTTTTTCTCTTTCTCCTTTTGCAGCTTGTAAAATTATTGGAATTAAAGCTGTTACACCATCACCTTTTTGTCCTATATGATATTTTTCATGAGCTCCTCCAACATTAAAATATCTAAATATAGAATAATTCATTCCATATGCTTTTGCAGCATCTATTATAACTCTTTCAGCCATTAGCTTACTAGCTCCATAAGGATTTATTGGATTAGTTGGATAGTCTTCATACACTAATCCTTCGCATTTAACTTCACCATAAACTGCAGCAGTTGATGAAAAAATTATATTTTTTACACTATATTTTTTCATAACTTCAATTACATTCATTACTCCATAAGTATTATTTAGATAATATTTATTTGGTTCAAAAACACTTTCACCAACTTTTATATAACCAGCAAAATTCATTACTGCATCTATTTTATTCTCTTTAAAAACATTTTCAAAAGAATTTATCTCTCTTATATCTCCTTGATAAAATTTTGCTCTCTTATCAACTAGCTCTATATATCCATTTTCTAAATTGTCTAAAACTATAACATTATACCCTGAATCCAATAATTCTACCACTGCATGGCTTCCTATATAACCCGCGCCACCAGTAACTAATATATTTTTCATATAACACCTCTCTACAATTTAATTTTATCTATTAAATTATAGCACAATTTTACAAAAAATAAAAAAAGATTGGCAACTTCCTATCCTCCCAGGGGGCTGCCCCCCAAGTA
>NZ_CAMQXC010000008.1 GCF_947038635.1 uncultured Cetobacterium sp.
CCATTAGTAATAGGATTTATATTAATAGTAGGATTCTTAAATTTATTTATGGGATCAGCTTCAGCTAAATGGGCTATATTAGCACCAGTATTTATCCCAATGTTAATGAGAATAGGATACTCACCAGAGTTTACTCAGTTAGCTTATAGAATAGGAGATTCAAGTACAAATATAATCTCTCCTTTAATGTCATATTTTGCAATGATAATTGTATTTATGCAGAAGTATGATAAGAAAGCTTCTTTAGGAACGCTAATATCAGTAATGCTTCCTTACTCAATAACATTCTTAATTGGATGGTCAATTTTCTTAGCAGCTTGGATGTTAAGTGGATTACCAATTGGACCAGAAGTACAAATATTATTAAAAGGAATGTAATATATGAAGGCTTGATTAATTTCAAGCCTTTTATTATTTATAGAGGTGAAAAATGAAAAAAAATATAATCTTAATA
The DNA here is from genome assembly GCF_947038635.1 of uncultured Cetobacterium sp. Classification (GTDB taxonomy): domain Bacteria; phylum Fusobacteriota; class Fusobacteriia; order Fusobacteriales; family Fusobacteriaceae; genus Cetobacterium_A. The sequence goes on from NZ_CAMQXC010000008.1 coordinate 455, forward strand.
CATGGAGCAGGAGTAGGTGGTTGGGTTTTTAGAGATATAGAAAAAATATTAAAACTTTATGGGAATAATGTTTACTGTCCAAATTTATCAGGAATAGGAGACAGAAAAAAAATGTTGGAAAATAAAATTAATTTGACTACTTATGCAAAAGAGATAGAGCATTTAATATTAGAAAATAATTTAGATAATGTCTATTTAATAGGCCACTCCTTTGGAGGAGCAGTAGTGTCAGCTGTGGTGGAACTAATTCCCGAAAGAATAAAATATCAAATATATATTGATAGTTTTTTTCTAGAAAATGATGAAAGTATTTTAACTTTATTTGGAGAAAAAAGAGAGTATGAATTAGATAAAATATGTAAAGATGAAGGAGAAGGTAAATATTTACCTAGAAGATTATTTGGAAAGGAACATCCATTAATAAAAGATATGCCTTTTAATCCATATAAAGAAAAAGTTAAATTTAAAGGAAGTGGAAAAAAAATTCCAGGAGCTTATATAGAGTGTTTAGATAGCACTGGGTTTGAGCATTTAGAAAAACCTAAAAAGATTATGAGAAGAAGAGTAGAAAAAAGAAAATGGAAGTATATAACATTAGATTCTGACCATGTCCCAATGACAAAATCGCCAGCTAGAGAAAAATTAATTGAGATATTGATAGAATTAATAAAAGACAGCTAAAAATAGCTGTCTTTTTTTATACTATTATACTTAAAACTGATAAAGCTCCAATAAAGATTAGAGTAGGGTTTAATTTTTTGAAATCCCCAGTTCCAGCATGAATAATTATATAAGATATAAAACCAAATGCTAGTCCAGTACTGATACTATAAGTTAAGGGCATCATTAATATTGTAACGAAAGATGGAAAAAGAGTTTTATAATCTTTCCAATCTAATTCATAAATATTTTTAAACATGTAAACTCCAACAATAATAAGAGCTGGCGATGTTGCAAATGATGGAACAATAGAAACTACAGGTGTAAAGAATAACGCAACTATAAAGAAAAAAGAAGTTACAACTGAAGCTAATCCTGTTCTAGCACCAGCAGCAATTCCAGCAGCAGTTTCAGAAAGTGTAGTAACAGTACTTGTTCCAAGGACTGAACCAATTATAGTAGAAGTAACATCTGCATATAACATTTTTCCAAGATCCTTAACTTTACCATTTTTATCAGCAAGTCCAATCTCTTTAGAACATGCAATTAGAGTTCCAAGTGAATCAAAAAGGTCAACAAACATAAAAGAAAATGCTGGACCTAATAAAGATAATTTTAAAGCACCTAAAATATCTAATTTAAAAGCTATTGGTGCAATACTAGGAGGCATAGACATGATTGAGTCAGGCATTACAGTATCACCAGTAAATAAGCCAATAATAGTAGATGAAATTATTCCTATTAATATTCCACCTTTAATTTTTTTTATTTCTAATATAATTGCAATAAATAAACCAACAACTCCAATTAAAATTTGTGAATTAAATCTAGCTAAACCAATAATTGTTGCAGGATTAGAAGAAACAATACCTAAAGTTTTAAGACCAATAAATGCGATAAAAAGACCAATTCCTCCAGTAACAGATATTTTTAAACAAAGTGGAATAGCATTTGCAATTTTTTCTCTAATTCCTCCAATTGATAAGAAGAAGAAAAATACGCCAGAAAGAAAGACAATACCCAATGCTGTTTCCCAAGGAATACCTCTTCCAATAACAAGGGAATAAGTAAAAAATGCATTTAATCCCATACCAGGAGCTAAAGCAAAAGGTGCATTAGCCAAAAGAGCAGATATAAGAGTTCCAATTGCTGCTGAAACAATCGTAACAGTAATAAGAGCTCCTTTATCCATTCCAGATTCGCTAAGAATTGCTGGATTAATAAAGATAATATAAGCCATAGTTAGAAAAGTAGTGGTACCCCCAATAATTTCATGTTTGATACTACTATGCCTTTCTTGGATTTTAAAAAAATTGTTTAAAAAATTCATACAAAACTCCTTTATTTTTCTATATATTATACATAAAAAATACATTAAAATGAAGAAAAAAATAAATTCTTGACAAAATCCTATAAATACTATACTATTAAAGTATAGAAATTAACTAAAACCAAATATAATTGAATAAAAAAATAGGAGCTTAGCTCCTATTTTTTTTATTTTCCACAACATTTTTTATATTTTTTTCCTGATCCACACGGACAATTTTCATTTCTACCAACTTTATTAACTACTCTTGGTGGTTGATTTTCACCAAAAACTTCAATGTATGAATGTCCTTTTAAAGTCCAAAGAGGTAAAGATTTAGAAATTTTATTTATAAGAGCTGTAAAGATAGATTCTGAATTAGAATTATCAAATTTAATTCTTGTTTTACTATCAGTAACAATCTCTTCTATAGGCATATTGTTTTTTAGTCTATCGATTATTGTTGTAATTTCAAATCCAATTTGAGCTCCTTGCATTTTATGAGACATTAAAAGTGCTATTAAATCAGCAACTTCTTGAGTCTTTTCAATGAAGAAATAATTCCAATAATTTTTATACTCGTCATTTGTTAATACTTTGTATTCTAAACCATCATATTTAATTGTCTCATGTAAAATATCAACAGGTTCAGAAACAGAATCAGCTACTAAGTAGATAGTTTTACTTCCAGAATCCTCTAATTTTGATATAAATACATTTAGAATCCATCTAGAATCAATAAAAGTATGAATTTTTTCTAAACTAATATCTTTAAATGTAGGAAGTAAAAGCTCTAATAATTTATGCTCATCAATAACACCATAGAATCTAATCATTCCTAAAATAAGCATCTCAAGTTCTTGATAATGATCAATTAAGATTTTATTTTCTTCTTTTTGAGAAATAGAATTTATAGTTTCAATGAACCATGTTGAAATAATATAGTGGTTATTATCTTTCTCTTTTATAGGATTTTTAGATATAAATCCAAAACTTTGTAATGGTAGTAAAAATTCCTCATACTCAAAGAAATCTTGTTCACTAACTTGATTATTCTCAACAGTAAATTGAGAAAGTAAAGATATAGTATCTTTAGAAAAAATTTCTAAAAAAGCTGAAGAATTACTTTCATAAGCTTCAGTAACCTTTTCTATAATTTTTCCTTTTACAGTACTTTTAGCAATTTTTATATTAAATTTAGCTAAGATTTTAAAAAGATCATCTTTAAGTAAACTATTTAAAGATTCAATTAAAAATTTGTCTTCCACAGTGACCTCCAAACATTTTTATTACTATTATATCATAAAAATATAAAAATACAAAAATGTATAGAAATCTATATTTAAAAGTTATTTTTATAAGGAATAATTTTAATTTTTTTATGTTTAAAGAAAATTTCTCCATTGATAAAAGCAAATTGTAGTGGATAGATTTCAACACCTTCTTCAATAGCTTTGTAAAATGTTTTATAAAAAATTGGGTCAGTTTCATAATTAGGAATAAAAAAATCAGAATCTCTCAAAATAATAAGAATAACAACAGCACGATGACCAGATTTTTTAATTTCAACTAGTTCATTTAAATGCTTAGTTGCTCTTATACTTGGAGCATCTGGAAAAGTAGCAATTTTATCGTTAGAAAGAGATACTCCTTTTGTTTCAATATATATTTTTTCTCCATTTTTTTCAATTAGATAATCTAATCTGCTATTACCAAACTTAACTTCAGGTTTTATAAAATCTATTTTTCCAAAAATAGATATATCTTCATTTTTGAAATAACTATCTGTAATATATCTATGAATAGATGAATTAATTAAAATCTCTTCATTATCATTTGCATATGCAGCAATGACATCCCATAAAGTTTTTCTATTTTCAATATTTTTAGCTTTTCTTAATAAAATTTTATTTCCAGGAAAAAGTAACTCTTTAATCCTTCCTGAATCATGTACATGAGCAGTAATAATTTCTTTATTACTAAGTTCTAAAGATGCTGTAAATCTATTAGGTCTATCTATAAATGTACCAATTTCATCAATATCAACTTTATAAATAAGTTTCATTAATCCCCCTTATATAATAAATATGTAATAAAAAAGAGATCAATCTCTTGATCTCTTATTGTAAGTTATTACTCAACTGGAGCGATACACTCAACAGGACAAGCACCTGCACAAGCACCACAGTCAATACATTGATCCTCGTCGATTCTTCTTTTTCCTCCATCAACCTCTGAAATGCAGCTAACAGGACAGATTGCCTCGCAAGTTCCGCATCCGATACAGATATCTTCGTTAATTCTATGAGCCATGATAACCTCCTAAAATAAATTTAATTAAGTATAAATATACAATTTTAATATATACTCGACAGAAGTATACCATTTTAATATTAAAAAGGCAACTCTTTTCTTAAAGTATTATTAAAAAGAAAATAATAAATTCCTTTTTTTTTCTATAAAATTGATATATAATGAAAAAAAATATTTTAAGGAGATTAACTATGAAAATTTTTGTAATGTCAGATATTCATGGATCAAGTTATTTCTTAAAAAAAGCGTTAGAAGCTTATGAGAAAGAAGAAGCTAAATATATATTAATATTAGGTGATGAATTATATCATGGACCAAGAAACCCATTGCCGTTGGAATATAATCCAAAAGAAGTCGCGGATATATTAAATAATTATAAGGATAGGATAATTGCAGTTAGAGGAAATTGTGATAGTGAAGTAGATCAAATGATGTTACAATATCCAATTTTAGGTGACTATTCTACGATTTTCTCAAAGGAGAAACGAATTTTTGTGACGCATGGTCATATATATAGTGAAGAGAATCTTCCAAATATTTCTAAAGGAGATATATTTATGTATGGACATACTCATCTACCTGTAGCATATGAAAAAGATGGAATATATAGATTGAATCCAGGTTCTATATCTTTGCCAAAAGGTGGAAATATCAATAGTTATGGTATTTTAGAAGAGAATTATTTTTGTGTAAAAAGTTTAGATGGTGATATTATAAAAGAGATTGAAATAAAGTAAAAAGGAATGCGGTTAAGCATTCCTTTTCTATTTTTTTATAGCATATTTAATAACATCGGTAAAATAATCAACGTAATTAACTGTTATACCTGTTTTTAAAAAATCTGGAAGTTTATCAAAGTCTTTTTTATTATCTTTAGGAAGAAGTAACTCAAATACACCAACTCTTCTAGCAGCAATAGTTTTTTCTCGAACTCCACCAATAGGTAAAACTTTACCAGTTAAAGTTAGTTCACCAGTCATGGCAAGCCCTTTTCTAATAGGAGTGTTGGTAGCTAAAGAGTAAAGAGCTAAAGCCATTGTAATACCAGCGGATGGACCATCTTTAGGAGTAGCACCTTCAGGTACATGTAGATGAACTCTATTTTTATCAAAAAATTCTTTTGCTTCAGGTGGAAGAGTAGTATCTTTAGCAAGTAATGATCTAATATATGAATATGCAATTTCTGCAGATTCTTTCATAACATCTCCCAATTGCCCTGTTAGTTTTAGTCCACTTTCTTTATTACTTATGCTAGCTGCTTCGATATATAGTGTTGCTCCACCCATAGATGTCCATGCTAATCCAAGAGTAACTCCAGGAATCTCATTTTGATAAAGTTCTTCTGTGGTAAAAATAGGAGTTCCTAAGTAAGATTCAACATTATTTTCATTTATTCTAACTTTTTCTTTATTCCCTTCAGCAATTTTTAAGTTTACTTTTCTCATAATTTTTCGAATACATTTATCTAAAGTTCTAACTCCTGCCTCTCTAGCATATTTATCAATTATAAATTTCAAAGCATTTTTACTTATTGTAATCTCTTTACTATCTAAAGCATGAGCTTTAAGTTGTTGAGGAATTAAGTATTTTTGAGCTATTTGTAATTTTTCTTCAAGTATATAACCTGACAAATGAATAATTTCCATCCTATCAAGTAGTGGTCTTGGAATTGTATCTAATTGATTTGCAGTTGTAACAAAAAGAATCTTTGATAAATCATATCTGATATCTAAGTAGTGATCTAAAAAATCTTTATTTTGTTCTGGATCGAGAACTTCTAATAAAGCAGATGCAGGATCTCCTCTAAAACTATTTCCAATCTTATCTATTTCATCAATCATAATAACAGGATTTGATGTCTGCACAAGTTTTAAAGCTTGAATAATTTTTCCAGGCATAGCTCCTATATATGTTCTTCTATGTCCTTTAATTTCGGCTTCATCAACCATTCCACCAACAGAGAAACGATAAAATTTTCTATTTAATGATTCTGCTATTGATTTACCAATAGATGTTTTTCCAACTCCAGGAGGTCCAACTAAGCAAAGAATAGAACCATTAACATTTCCGGTTTTTATAACTGTACTTACAAATTCTAAAATACTATTCTTAATATCTTCAAGACCATAGTGATCACGATCTAAAATTGTCTTAGCTTTTTTAATATCCAATCTATCTTTAGAAAAAACTCCCCATGGAAGTTCAACAATAGATTCAATATATGTTCGAGCTACATGATATTCAGGAGAACCTTGATCTAAAAGAGATAATTTTTCAAGTTGTTCGTCAACTATTTTTTCAGCTTCTGGAGATAAATGGATATGATTTATCTTATCAACAATTTTGTCAATAACTGCAGATTTTTCATCTTTTTCTAACCCAAGCTCTTGCTTTATTAATTTTAGTTGTTCTCTTAAAAAGTATTCTTTTTGTTGTTTACTAACTTTTTCATCAATTTGCTTAGAAATTTTAGCTTGAAGTTGAGAGATTTCAAGCTCTTTTTTTAGCATGGTTAAAAGTCTTTGAGAACGATTAACTATATTAAACTCTTCTAAAAGTTCTTGGAGATCTTTAGCTTCAGCTTTTAACATAGAAGAAACAAAATCAATGAAAATGCTAGGATGATCATATGATGCTTGTGAAACTAAAAGCTTTAATTCTTCTTTTAAAATTGGATTAACTTCAAAAATCTCTTTTAAAGATGTCATAATAGCAAGCATATATGCTTTAAGCTCAACTGAGGAATCAGTTGTTTCTTTATTATATTTTACTTTCCAACATAATCTAGAATTACCAGGAACAACTTTTTTCTTTTTAAATCTTTCTACACCAAAAACAATTGCTTGAACAGAATCTTGGGAGATAGATGTAACTTTATTAATTTTAACAACAGTTCCAACATCATATAAAGTCGAGTTAAAGTAATCATTGTCATCAATATCTTTTACAAAAACTAAACCAATGAAACCGTTATAGTGTTCCTCTGCATCTTTTATAGCTTGTAAAAAGTCCTCTCCTGTGAAAGCGATTGGAGTTAGAATATTTGGGAAAATAGGTCTTATTACAAGAGGTAAAATTGGAATATCTTCAGGTAACAAATCCCTTATATTAACAAGATCAGTAGAATTATTATTTGTACTAGTCATAGCCTCCTCCTTTTGTTTCCGTTATTATAATTAGAGTACATATAAATGCTTATATTTCCTTTTATAAATTAAAAATAAAAGTTGAAATTTATTTTGAAAAGGAAGATTGATAAAAAAGCAGTAAATCCTTAAAAATACAAAAGTTTTGGAGGAATAAAAATGACTTTAAGAAAAAGAATTTGCGTTATGGATATTGGTTCTAACTCGATTAGAATGGTTATATATGAGATTACTCCAAATAAATCTTTTATTCCAATAGAAGATATAAAAGAAACGGTTAGATTAGGAGAGGGAATAAATGATAAAAAAGAATTGAAGGATGAAAAAATAAAATTAGCATTAAAAACAATACAATTATTTAAAAAAGTATGTTTAAAAAATAATGTAGATGAAATTGTAGCTTTTGGAACAGCAGCTTTAAGAATTGCTATAAATGGAGAGTATCTACTAAAAGAGATTTTAAAAACAACAGGAATAGATGTAATTGTTTTTAAAGGTGAAGATGAAGCATATTTTTCTTTTGAAGGAGCAATAAATACGTTAGATATAAAAGATGGAGTTGTAATTGACTTGGGTGGATCAAGTTTAGAAATAGTTCATTTTGAAAATAGAGAGGCTTTAGAAAGAGTAAGTTTAAATTTTGGAGCAGTAACTTTATCTGAGATTGCAAATTTAAAAGATAAATTAAGTAAAAAAGATGAAGAGACATTAAGAACATTTATACAAGAGCAGTTTAAAATAGTTCAATGGAAAGATAAAATAAAAGGTCTACCTTTAATAGGAGTGGGAGGAACAGTTAGAAATATTGGAGGAGTAAATCTATATATGAATAGCTATCCTCTAGAATTATTACATAATTATAAAGTAAGCATTGAAGGCGTAAAAGAAGTGGTAAATTTTTTAAAAGATAAAGATTATAAAGAAAAGCAAGATGTACAAGGATTATCAAAAGCTAGAGCTGATGTATTTATAGGAGCGGCAATAGCAGTAGAGGAAGTATTAACATATTTTTCTTTAAAAGAGTTAATAATTAGCGGATATGGAATAAGAGAAGGGGTTTTATATGAAAGACTTAGTGAATGTGGAAAAGTTATACAAGATCCATTTGAAGATGGATTTAAAGAGATACTGGAGATTTTAGATATTAATACAAAAATAAAAGAGAAACAATATAAAATTTTTAAAAAAATATGTTTATCATTAAACGAAGAATATGAATTGAAGGGAATAAATGAAAAAATAATAAAGATAGTAACATATTTATATGATATAGGAAAAAGTATTAATTTTGTAAATTATCCATTACATTCAGCTTATATGATATTAAATTTAGGAGTAAAGGGAATAGAGCAGAAAGAACTTGTAGCCTCAGCATTAATTATAGCTAGAGGTAATAAAAAATATAAAGGATTAGAAAAATATAAAGAGATGTTTAAAGAAAACGAAGTGGATGAATTGATGATGTTATCTAAAATACTGAATATAACTAATATATTTTATGATGATTTGTTGTTAGAAGAAAGTAATTTTGAAATAGAGATTACAAAAGATGAGATTATATTTTTTATCAAGGATAAGGATGAAGAAGATTTAAAAATTATTGATCTGTTTATATCTCAGAAAAAATTTGTAAACACTTTTGATAAGAAATTAAAATTTAAAATGGATAAATAGAATGGAGAAGATATGGGGACTTACACAGTAATAGAGATTAACTCTACTTTTATAGAGATGAAAATATATGAAAAAAAAGAAAATGGATATAAAATTCTAGAAAAAGTAACAGAGGAGATTAATCTTTTTAAAGAGATTAGAGATAAAGATGAAATATCTTTAGAAAAAATGAGAAAACTATGTGAGATATTAAAAAAGATGGATAATTTATCTAGAGATTATGGGGTTACAGAAAAAAAGATTATATTTAGTGAATTTTTTAAAACAATAAATAATTTTCCTATGGTTTTAGATCAAATAAAATTAAAGGTAAATTTGCCAGTAGAAAATATAGATTTAAGTGAAAAAACATATTATTCTATAAAAAAATTAATTCATTTGGATAAAGAAGTATTTTCTAAAAAAGAAAGCAGATTATTTTTTAATTTAAAATCGTTTAGTTCAGGAGTATATCTATTTTATAAAGGTGAGTTATCTATAAATGAGCATATAAATTTAGGAGTAGAAAAATTATATTTGACACTTGAAGAAAATAATATAAATTCTAAAAAAGCTTTTGATTTTATTTGTGACTATATGGAGAGTTATGTTGAGTTTATAAGAAGAGATGTGGGAAGAAAGATTATAAAAAAACTTATTTTAGAAGGAGAGTTAGAAGAAAAACTTTTAAAATTAATTTTTGGAAAAAAGGATTTAAAAAATTTAACATTAAGTGAATTAAAAGAGAAATTAAAATTTTTACAAGAACATTCATATAATGAAATTTCTACAAAATATAAATGTAGTGTGCCTATTGCAAAATTAATGGTTATATCTATCTGTTTAATTATAAGCTTTGCTGATTATTTTGAAGTGAAAGAGATTAAATTTTTAGATTTTAATATAAAAGATTTATGTGCATTAGAAAAGTTTTACCCTGAAATTAGATACTCTTTTGAAGAAACTTTATGGAAAATAACATTGGATTCAGTTATAGATTTAGGTGAAAAATTCGATTTTGATAGAGAACACTCAGAGTTTGTAAAAAATATAGGTATAAAATTATTGGATAAATTGAAAGGATATCACTCTTTAGGATTAAAAGATTATAAATATTTTATAATTGCAGCTTATTTACATGATATAGGAAAAGCAATAGATTTTGAAAACCATAGTAAACATTCAGCATATATACTTGAAAATACAACAATATTTGGTTTGAATAGAGAGATGATTGAAAAAATAGCCTTTATAGTTAGAGCTCATACGTCAAATACAAAGTTAGAATCACTTTATAACTATGGATTTAAAGGCGAAGAGTTAATAAAATTATTAAAAATTATAGCAATTATTAAAATAGCAACATCTTTAGATAGAGGTAAAAAAAGAAGGTTATATAATGAAAAAATAAATTTAACTAAAAATAATTTAATAATAGAGATGGATACAAAAGAGGATTTTTATATGGAAAAAAGTAGTTTTGAGAAGCAATCAAAACTTTTTAAATATCTTTTTGACTTAGATATAGAGCTTAAAATAAATAGGAGGTTTGGAGAATGAGTACCTATACTGGAAAAGACTTTTACAACAGGGAGATAAGTTGGATAGAGTTTAATAAAAGAGTACTCTCTGAAGCAGAGGCGAATGATAATCCACTTTTAGAAAAAATAAAATTTTTAGCAATTGTAAGTTCAAATTTTGATGAATTTTTTAAAGTAAGAGTTGCTGGATTAAAAGCTCAAGATGAATCAAATTTAGAGTTGAGAGATATAGCTGGCTTACTTCCAAAAGAGCAGTTGGCAATAATAAAAAAAGAGGTCACAAAAGTTATTGATAAACAATATAAACTTTATACTACAATTATGGATAAAATAAAAGTAGAAGGAAAAATTTCAATAAAGACATATGAAGAGTTACAAGGAAAAGAACTACGATTTATAGAAAACTATTATAATGAAACCTTATTTCCAATATTGACACCAATGGCAATAGACACCTTTAGACCATTCCCACATTTGAATAGTGGAGCTATAAATTTAATTTTAAATGTAAAAGAGAAAGATGGAATATCTTTTGCCATAGTTGAAATTCCAAGAGTTGTAAATAGATTAATTAAGCTACCTGGTGGAAATAATTTTATTTTATTAGAAGAGGTAATAAAAAATAATCTTAATAGATTATTTAATGGTTATGAAATAATAGATATAGGATACTTTAGAATTACAAGAGATGAAGATTTAGGTATAGATGAAAATAGTGGTGCAGAAGATTTATTAGTTGAAATAGAAAAAGAGATAAAAAATAGAAAATGGGGGAATCCAGTTAGAGTTGAATATATTCGTGGAGTTTCAAATAAAAGTTTAGAATTTTTAAAGGAGCAAATAGAACTCGAAGAAGAAAATTTTTATCCAGTTTTAGGACCTTTAGATTTAACATTTTTATGGGGAATGGTGGATGTTGATGGAGTTGAAGAGTTAAAATTTGAAAAAAATATTCCAAGATATTATAAGGAATTATCTGGTGAAAATATATTTAAAATTTTATCGAAAAGAAATATTTTACTTAGACATCCTTTTGAAAGTTTTGATCATGTAGTTGATTTAGTAAAAACATCAGCTCAAGATCCCAAAGTTTTAGCTATTAAACAAACACTGTATAGAGTGAGTGGAGATTCTCCAATAATAAAATATTTAAAAAAAGCTGCTGAAAATGGAAAACAAGTAACTGTATTAGTAGAATTAAAAGCTAGATTTGATGAAGAAAGAAATGTCAAATGGGCTAGAGAGTTAGAGGAAGCAGGGTGTCATGTAATTTATGGATTAAGTGGACTAAAAACTCATGCTAAGTGTTTACTAATAATTAGAAAAGAAGAGGATGGTATAAAAAGATATGTACATTTAGGAACTGGAAATTATAATGATTCAACAGCAAAATTATATGTAGATTACTCATTTTTTACAATGGATGAGGAGATGGGAATAGATGCAAGTTATCTTTTTAATAAATTAACTGGATTTTCAAAGATAGATGACTGGAAAAAACTAATAGTAGCACCAACTCACTTAAGAGATACATTATATAGATTTATTGATAGAGAAATTGAAAATATTGTAAAAGGTGGAGTTGGAAAAATAGTTATTAAAGTAAATGGATTAACAGATCAAGGAGTAATAGAAAAACTTTATGATGCTTCTAAAGCAGGAGTTGAAGTAATCTTAATTGTTCGAGGAGCTTGTTGTTTAAAGAGTGGAATAATTGGATTGAGTGAAAATATAAAAGTTTATAGCTTAGTTGGACGATTTTTAGAACATGACAGAATATATTATTTTGAAAATAATGGAGAAGAGGAGTTATATTTAGGAAGTGCAGATTGTATGAGAAGAAATTTAGATGGAAGAGTAGAAGCAATGTTTCCTTTAGAAAATAAAGAAAATAGAAAAAAAGTTACTCAGCTTATAAAAGATATTTTGAAAGATAATGTCAAATTAAGAGTTCAAAATAAAGATGGTAGTTATTCGTTAGTAAATCAAAAATTAAAAAAAGCAATACCAAAATTTAATTATCAAGAATACTATAGAGAAAGATCTAGTGAATAAAAAGGAGGGATAACATGAGATTAATCAAAGTTTCTAAAAAGAGTGATCTTTATAAAAAAGCAATAGATATATTTAAAGAGACAACTTACGGAAAAGATGTTGTTAATATAGCATTTTCAGGTGGAAGAACCCCAAAAGAATTTTTTACCAAACTATCAAAAGAGGATATAGAATGGGAAAAGATAAATATATTTTTAGTGGATGAAAGATTTGTACCACTAGATAGTAATGGTAGTAATTATAATCTTTTAAAAAAGAATCTTTTAGATAAAATTGATATTCCTGAAAAAAATATACATAAAATAGAGATATTAAAAACTCCTTTAGATTCAAAGATTGATTATGAGAAAAGATTATTAAAGTATTTTAAAGGAGATATAAAATTTGATGCAGTTTATTTAGGAATAGGAGAAGATGGACATACAGGATCAATATTTACAATGGATGATGTAGAAGTATTAGAACCAACTCTTATAACAGAAAGTTCAAACCATCCACATAAAAGAATAACTTTAAGTATGGAAACGATAAATAAAGCTGAAAAGAAAATAGTGATAGCAACAAAAGAGAAGGCTGAAGTATTAGAGAACTTACCTAAATTTAAATGTCCAGCATTTTTTATAGACAATCCTATATTTTTAATAGAATATGAAAAGTAAAAAAAGTGGATTAAATCCACTTTTTTATTTGAAATTATCAAGCAATCTAAGAAAATCCATTGCAATTTTTTCCTCTTTTGTTAATGTTTGTCTGAAATCTGAAGAGAAATTATAATTGTTTAATTTATTTGGATGATATAATAAATCATTGATAAAATATTTTAAAGGGTCATTATAATTTTTGTATGCAGGTAATAATGAAATTTCTCGATTATATTTAGCAAAAGCTTTACGTAATCTTTTTTCCTCTTTTAATTGTTCTTTATAAAATTTTTCTACGTTTTTTTGGTTTTTATTTTTAAAAGTTGGATTCATGTTTAACCATTCGATGAACTCTTTATTATGTCCCCAGTTAGTATCGGCATTAATATTTTTTTGTGCATGACCTTTTGCTTTTCCTTTACCTGGATTAGCTAAAATTTGAGTAGAGCAAAGTGTTAAAGATATTAAAATAAAAGCTATAAAATTTTTCATAATATATTCTCCTCAAATAAAATAATATCTGTTTATTATATATTAAAAGTAAAAAAAATTAAAGATATAAAATTCTTGACTTTTATACTAAAGTTTTATATGATATTAATATACACAGAAAAGGTATAAATGGAGGTATGAAAATGAGAATTATGTTATTTACAACACCAACTTGTCAATATTGTGGTCCAGCAAAGGAACTTTTAGCAGATACTGAAGGTGTAGAGATTATAAATGCTATGGAAAATCAAGAGTTAGCAGGAATGTATGGAATTAGATCTGTTCCTTGCTTAATTGTAGAAAAATGTAGTGGAACAAAAACATTTATAGGATTAGATCAAATCGCTAAATTCGTTGATGAAAATGGACATTCATCAGGTGGATGTGGATGTAGCTGCGGTCATTAATTAAAAAACCATGCAAATAGTTTGCATGGTTTTTATTTTTTATTGGAAAGTAGTTAAAAAACATGTATAATATTTAATTAAATTTATAGATAAAAAAAGAATAAATTTAAACTTGTAGAATAAGCTTAAGAGGTGAAAAAAATGAGAAAAAAATTATCTCTATTTTTACTTCTTTCTATTATTTCAATTTTTGGAAGTATTAGGGAGGAGATTAAAGATAGATCCCACCTATATACTTTTGTTAACTCAGAAATAAAAGAGTCAAAAAATAACAGAAATGATAAACACATACTTTTAAATATATCAAATAAAGATATTAAAATAATAACAACATCTAGTAGAGATAAAAAAGATGATGATTTAGGAAATGATGATAGTGTAACTTATCTTATTAATTCTAGTTTTTCTCCAATTTTTAGAATTAATTTAAAAGAAGTTTCATTTTTTAATTTTTATCTAAATAATAATTTAATATATACAATTTTAAATAGATATGAAAATAGAGTATTAAGAATTTAAAAAATAGTTTTTTCAATGATATTAAAATAAAATTGGAGGAAAAAATGAAAAAACTATTATTAACTGAAGAAAATGAAATTTTAAGAGAAAAAGAAAGCTTTTTTGATAAAGTTTTTAAAGTGTTATTTTTAATGATGTTTGTAGGGTCATATTTAATGTTAGTAGGAGTAACTACTTTTAAACTATTAGAGCATATAATAAAATATGGTATTTCAGGGTAGGTGAATATATGGGAGTAGAGATATTAATTGCCGGAATAATTATATTATTAAGCTTATTTTCAATAAGGATATCTAAGAAGTTAGAGATACCTTTGTTGATAATGTTTTTATTAGTTGGAATGTTGGCAGGATCAGAAGGAATAGGTAGAATTTATTTTGATAATGCTTTAGTTGCTCAAAACTTAGGAACAATAGCTCTAATGTTTATAATTTTTTCAGGAGGATTAGAAACTAAAAAAGAGGATGTAAAAAAGTCTCTTTATCCTAGTGGAACATTAGCAACCTTAGGTGTTTTACTAACTGCAGGTTTATCTGGAGTAGCTGTATATTACTTAACAGATTTCACCTTAAAAGAAGCTTTACTATTTAGTGCTATGGTATCATCAACAGATGCAGCAGCAGTTATGTCTATCTTAGGAGATTCAAAGCTAAAGAAAGATATAAAATCAGTTGTTGAAATAGAATCAGGAAGTAATGATCCAATGGCCTATGCTTTAATTCTTTTTTTATTATCATTTTTTAAAGAAGGAGAAAGCACATCAATTGTAACAGGAATAATTTTTCTTTTAAAACAAATAACCTTAGGAGCAATTATAGGGTATATATTTGGAGTGATAACTTTACCGTTAGCTAATTATATAAAAATAGTGAGAGAAGAGTTTCTAACTATACATTTGATTGCAATATTATTTATTTGTTTTGGATTGGCAACAGTTTTAGATGGAAATGGATTTTTGGCAATATATATTGCTGGAATAATGATTGGAAATAAGAAGTTTAACTATAAGTTAAACTCAATTAGAAATATGAGATTGATAACATGGTTTATGCAAATAGGGATGTTTGTAATGTTAGGGTTATTAGTTTTTCCAAGTCAGTTGTTAGGTTATATATTTATAGGAAGTCTATTATCTGTAATTATGATAATAGTTATAAGAATGTTCGTTGTTTATACTTTATTATGGCCATTTAAATTTAATTATAAAGAAAAATTTTTTATATCATGGGCAGGATTAAAAGGAGCTGTTCCTATAATTTTTGCTACAATGGCTATAACAGAGGGATTACCTAATGCACAAGGAATGTTTAATCTAACTTTTTATATTGTGGTATTTTCAGTTCTTCTTCAAGGAATGACTTTAAAATATGTAGGGAAAAAACTAAATTTATTTGAAGAGGATCAAGAGGAAGATAAATTTATAGAAGTAGAGGAATTAGAAGAACTGGCTTTGAAGAAGATGATATTAGATGAACAATCAGAATATATTAATAAAAAGATTAGAGAGCTTGAATTACCTCAAGGAATGCTAATTGTATCTATAAAAAGAGATGAAAATTATATAACTCCAAAAGGGGATGTGACCCTTTTAATGGGTGATACTCTTCTATTTTCACAAAACTAATTGTATTTTTTTAGATATAGTTATAGAATGTAATATAATATATTAGTTTTAAAAAACTAAAAGGACGTGAAAAGTTGAGTAAAATTTTTATAAAAAAAGATAGAGAAAGAATGTGGCATAGTGGACACCCTTGGATGTATTCTGGAGCAGTGGAAAAGATAGAGGGAAACCCAGAAGCAGGATCAGTTATAGAAGTATATAATTGGAAAAAAGAGTTTATTGGATATGGTCATTATAATAAAAATTCAAAAATTATGGTACGTATGCTGGAAAAAGATGTCAATAAAAAAATAGATTTAAATTGGTATTCTGAAAAAGTAAAGGAAGCATATGCTTTAAGAGAAATGATAAATATTAATAGTAATGGATATAGATTAATTCATAGTGAATCAGATTCTTTACCAGGAGTTATAGTAGATCGTTTTGGAGATTACTTAGTAGTTCAAGCTTCAACTTTAGGGATGGAAAAAGATAAAGAATTTTTAATAGAAGCTTTAAAAAAAGAGATTCCAAATTTAAAGGGAATATATGAAAAGAGTGAAGGTGATGGAAGAAAGTTAGAAGGGCTTCCTGAAGTTTCAGGAGTTCTTTTTGGTGAAGTTCCAGATGAAATTGAAATTTTTGAAGGAGAGGCTAAGTTTACAATAGACTTAAAAGGACAAAAAACAGGATTTTACTCAGACCAAAGAGATAATAGAATTTTGATGGGCTCTCTATCGAAAGATAAAGATTTTTTAGATGTATGTAGTTATACTGGAGGTTTTTCACTTCACGCTATGGTAAATGGAGCAAACTCATCGACTTTAATAGACGTTAGTGAAGATGTTTTAAATGTTGCTAGAAAAAATTTAATAAAATATAAAAATGTTGAGTTTATAAAGGGGAATATATTTAATGTTTTAAGAGATTTAGTAAAAGAAGGACGTCAATGGGATGTAGTAAATCTAGATCCACCAAAATTGGCACCAAATAGAAGAGATTTAGATAAAGCTTTAAAAGCATATAAGGATATAATTTTAAATGGAATAAAACTTACAAAAAAAGGTGGATTACTTTCAATTTATAGTTGTAGTGGAGCAGTTACAAGTGTAGACTTAAGAATGGCTTTGGCTTATGCTGTTAAAGATGCAGGAGTAAAAGCTGTAATAGTAAATCAATTACACCAAAGTCCATGTCATCCAATATCAGTAGCAGTTCCTGAAACTGAGTATTTAAAAGGGTTTTTAATAAGAATAATTTAAAATAAAAGGGGAGTGGGGAAATATGTATCTATTAAATAATGGTTTGAAAATTCCGAAAGTAGGATTTGGAACATGGAAAGCAACTGATAAAGAGCAGTGTAAAAACGCAGTGAGAACAGCTTTAGAAATAGGATACAGACATATTGATACAGCTGCTATTTATGGAAATGAAGATGCTGTAGGAGAGGGAATTGCTGAATTTATAAAAAATAATAATGTTTCAAGAGAAGAACTTTTTATTGTAACTAAAGTTTGGAATACTGAACAAGGTTATGAGACAACTTTAAAAGCTTATGAAGAGTCTTTAAAAAAGTTAGCATTAGATTATATAGATATGTATTTAATTCACTGGCCACAGCCCAAAGATTTAAATAAAACTTGGGAAACGTGGAGAGCTTTGGAAACACTTTATAAAAGTGGTAAGGTTAAAGCTATTGGTGTATGTAATATGAAAGAACACCATTTGAAATATATAATGAATAATTTTGAAATAGTACCTGCAGTAAATCAGATTGAGTTACATCCATATTTACAACAAAGAGAATTAAAAAAATTCTGTGATGAAAATGGAATTATAGTAGAAGCTTGGAGTCCATTAATGCAAGGAGCTTTAGATCATGAAGGTTTAAAGAAGATAGCTGAAAAGAATAAAAAAACTGTAGCTCAAATAGTTTTAAAGTGGCATTTACAAAATGGATTATTACCATTACCTAAATCAGTTACACCATCTAGAATTATGGAGAATTTTCAATTAGATTTTATTTTAGATGAAGAGGACATGAAGTACATTAATTCATTAAATAAAGAGGAAAGAATAGGTCCTGATCCTGATGAAATAACATTTTAGATATTAAAAGTCATATTTTTATATGACTTTTTTTTATTTGAAAATAGAAGAAGGAAAAGCTATTAAAATTTTTAAGTATAGGATATCTTATAATTATGAGGAGAAAAAAATGGCAATAAATAAAATAAGTATGAAAGATTATAATCGTTTTATAGAGAACATATTAAATGAGTTAGAAATTGGAAAAAGAGTAAATTTATTAACTTTTAAAAGAGATAGAAAAGTAAGCATTATAAAAATTTCAAATGAAGAATTTGTGGTAGAAGAAGATGGATTTAAACAAAAAAAATTTGACAATTTAAATAGGCATCAAGTTATTAAATTAATGGATAAACTTAGAGGTATTGAATTTCCAAGAAGTAACATGTTACATATAAATAGAAAATAAAAAGACCGTATTGAATTTTTCAATACGGTCTTACTATTTCAACAACTAAATTTTAGTTGGTGGATTCATTGGTGGAGATGACGGGAATCGAACCCGTGTCCAAAATTGCAAGCGCCATAAGCTTCTACAAGCTTAGTTTGCTATTTAAATTCGCAATAGTTACTCCCGCAAACAGGGCTAACTAAAGCTATCCTCTAAAATGTCCCCTATAACTTAGAGAAATTGTTTAGGGTAATCTGTATTTAAGTGACACCTTGATTGAACGCTCCTACAGAAGAGAATGTTCAGAGGTGAGCTGACATTATGCAGCTAAAGCGTAATTTCTGTTTCCATCTAAACGATGAGTTGATCTCTCACAGCGATCAACCTGGCCTGCTACCTATAACCTCACAACCCTGTCGAAACCTTTGCATCCCCAATTATTAAATTATAGATTATTATAACACAAATTTTTCTTAAACTCAATTGTCTGGTGATATCTTTCTTATTTTTTTTATTGTTAAGAAAAACATAACTATAGCTACTAGTGTATCAGATATTGGAAATGCTAGCCAAACACCAATCTCTTTGAAAAAATATCCTAAAATATAAACAAGAGGAATATTTAAAATAACAATTCTTAACATAAAAAATCGTGTAGCAATAACGCTATCCTTAATAGATTGAAAAAAGTTATTGCATGCTAAAAACATTGCAGTAAAAGGCATTAAAAAAAGATTTAATCTCATAGCTGAAACTGTAAATTCAACTAGAGGAGGATCATTTTTTATAAAAAATGAGACTATCTTTTCGGTGTTAAAAAGCATAAGAAGAACTAAAATAGTTGAAACACTGATAACTGTATAAAGTTGTATTTTTAAAACCTCTTTTACACGTTCATAGTTTTTAGATCCGAATGTATATGAAATTATAGCTGCTGTTCCTTGATTAAAGCCTTGTAAACTTGTATTTATAACACTTCTACATATTGAGATAATCCCAATTGCAGCAGTAGCAATATCCCCTCCGTAAACTCCAGCCTGTCTATTTGTAACAGTAATAACTGAAGATTGTAAAAGTTGATTATAAAAACGAGGACTCCCTATTTTAAAGATTTCTTTTAAGATTTTTAAATCAAGAGAAAAATACTTTCTAGAAAATGTAATAACATCTGATTTAAAAAAATAAAAAAGAATATAAAAAGCACTTAAAGCTGTAGCGATTAAAGTAGCTAATGCAGCTCCACCAATTCCCATATCGAATTTAATAATAAAAAGATAATCTAAAATAACATTAAAAATACCTGTAAAAATATTTACACCCATAGCTGTAACAGAGTCTCCAATTCCTCTAACTAAAGTGCTTTGTCCTAAAATAATTTGAAAAGTTGCAATTGGAATTAGAAAATTTGTGTATTCTATAGCAGAGGTTATATTAGAGGAACTAGCTCCTAAAATTTTTAAAATTGGAATGTTAAAAAGAAAAAGAAAAAGAGTTAAAAGAACTCCTACAATGAAAATCCATAAAAATCCAGTACATAAAACTTTTTCAGCACCTTCTCTATCTTTAGATCCTAACTTAACCCCAATTATAATGGCTATTCCAGAAAAGGCAAAATTAAAACTATTTATAATCATGGCATAAGGAAAAACGAGGGCAATAGCTGCCATGCCCTCTCTTCCTGCTACTTGACCGATGAAATACCTATCAGTTAAAACACAAAGCATACCTATAATAGCACCAAATGAAGATGGGATGCTAAACTTTAAAATAGTCGTTAAGGTACTTTGTTTTTCAAACTTTAAACTTAAATCTTGCAAAATACTCCCCCTATAAAAATATTATATTAAAAAATATACTGAAAAATAATTAAAGACACTACCTGCTAAAACAAAAAGATGCCAAATTCCATGAGCAAACTTCTTATTTTTCATCAAATAGAAAATAGTTCCAACAGAATAACTAATACCACCCCAGATTAATAGTTTCAAAGATAATGGTGAGGCAAGCATTTGTAAATCTTTAAATACAAACATAACCATCCATCCCATGAACAGATAGATTAAAGTAGAAACAAAATTAAATCTTCCAACAAAAAAAACTTTAAAAAGAATTCCTAAAAGTGTCATTCCCCATTGAACGAAGAAAAGAACCCACTTAGTTGTTCCATCAAAAACTCCAAGAAGATATGGTGTATATGATCCAGATATTAAAATATAAATAGCTGAATGATCAAGTATTTTAAAAAGTTTTTTTATTTTTCCAACATAAAGTATATGGTAGGTTCCAGACATTGTGTATAGTAAAACAAGTGAAAAACAAAATACCATAGAACCTACAACATAGCCAATATTATCTGTTTTTAAAGAGTGAACTAAAAGAGCACCAGTTCCAATAAGTGCTAGAATAGCACCGAAGTAGTGAGTCATAGAGTTAATCCATTCTTCTAATCTAGTTAGTGTATTATTCATATAGATACCTCCTATCCGTTCTTTCTAAAGTTTAAAACAAGCTCATCAAATTTAGGGTCCAATTGTCTTAATTTTACATTAGCAGCATTTAAAAGTTTTTTAGATGCTGTATTAGAATCAGTATTATTATACTTATCTGAAAGATAAACTATTTCACTTATTCCACTTTGAATAATACTTTTAGCACATTCATTACATGGAAAAAGATCAACATAAATAGTACATCCCTTTAAATTTTTAGTGCTATTCAAAATAGCGTTTAATTCAGCATGACAAACATATGCATATTTACTATTTAAAAAATCACCATCTCTATCCCAAGGAAATTCATCGTCAGAACAACCAGCTGGAAGACCATTATAACCAACACCAACAATTCTTTTATCAGGAGTTACAATACATGCTCCAACTTGTGTTCCAGGATCTTTACTTCGCTTAGCAGAGAGAATCGCAACTCCCATGAAGTACTCATCCCAATCAATATAATTAGCTCTTTTTGACATTCTATCCTCCTAAATTAAAAAAATATTTTTTTATTTTGTAAATATAAATCTGCGAGGGCTATAGCTGCAGCATTTTCTAAAACAATGGGAACTCTAAGAAGAAATGCGACATCATGTCTTCCATTAATTTTTAAAGATTGAAGATTTTCATCTTTAAAATTAAAAGTTTCTTGAGGTTTAAAAATACTAGAAGTTGGTTTAACAGCGACTTTTAAAAATATATCGTTACCGTTTGTGATACCACCGTTAATACCTCCATTATTATTAGACGAAGTTTTACCAGTTTTATCAATAAAACAATCATTAAATTTACTTCCTATTAATTCAGTTCCTTTAAAGCCTGCACCAAATTCAATTCCCTTAATTCCTGGAATTGAAAAAATTATAGATGAAAGGGTAGATTCTACAGAATTAAAAAAAGGCTCTCCTAAACCAATTGGAATATTTTTAATAGTTAAAGAGATAGTGCCTCCTAAAGAATCTCCAGAATGTGTAGTTTCAAGTAAATAATTTTCTAATTTTTCATTAAATTCTAATTTACTTAAAATACCAACTGATTCAATTTCGCTAGAAAAAATAATATTATTTAAAATTTTTTTTGCAACTACGCCAGCGGCCACAAGGGCAAGTGTTAATCTACCTGAAAAATGACCGCCACCACGAATATCATTAAAACCTGAATATTTTTTAGTAGCAGAAAAATCAGCATGCCCAGGTCTAGGGTGTGATTTAAAGTCAGTATAAACTTTAGAATCAGTGTTTTTATTCTCAAAAAAAATATTTATAGGAGCTCCAGTTGTAAATTCATTAAAAACACCTGAAATAATATTTGGAATATCATCCTCTTTTCTAGGTGTAGTACCTACTTTTCCAGATTTTCTTTTAGAAAGATCTTTAGTAAAATCTTCAAGAGTAAGCTTTATTCCAGACGGAACACCATCGACTAAAACTCCAATACCAGAACCGTGAGATTCTCCATAAATATGTACTCTAAAAAGAGAACCAAAACTATTCATAAAATCCTCCTAAATTAAAATAATATGTATAATTTAATTTTAGCATAAAACATGAGAAATATTAAATAAAAACTATAGTAAAATTAATTGCAAAATATTAGAAAAAGGTGTAGAATATAACAATTAACGCATTGAAATGAATTAGAATTTATATTATAGATTGAATATATTTGGAGGAGATAACTGTGTTTATAGATGAGGTAATTATAACGGTAAAAGCAGGTAACGGTGGAGATGGTGCCGCTACTTTTAGAAGAGAAAAGTGCATACAATTTGGAGGTCCAGATGGTGGAGATGGAGGTAGAGGAGGAGACGTAGTTTTCGTAGCTGACTCTAATATAAATACACTAATAGACTTCAAATACAAAAAACTGTTCCAAGCAGAAAACGGTGAAAATGGTGCAAAGAAAAACATGTTTGGAAAATTTGGAGAAAACTTGGTAATAAAAGTTCCAATCGGAACTCAAGTAAGAGATATGGAAACAGGAAAATTACTTTTAGATATGAGTATACCTGGTGAAGAAAGAGTTCTTTTAAGAGGAGGTAGAGGAGGTTTAGGAAATACAAACTTCAAAAATTCAATTAGAAGAACACCAACAATGGCTGGAAAAGGAAAAGAAGGTGTAGAGTTAAGAGTTAAATTAGAGTTAAAACTTTTAGCAGATGTTGCGTTAGTTGGATACCCTTCTGTTGGAAAGTCAAGTTTAATAAATAAAATATCAGCAGCTAAATCTAAAGTTGGAAACTATCATTTTACTACTTTAGAGCCTAAATTAGGAGTTGTTAGACTTGGTGAAGGTAGATCGTTTGTTGTAGCAGATATACCAGGGCTAATAGAAGGAGCTCATGAAGGAGTAGGATTAGGAGATAAATTCTTAAAGCATATAGAAAGATGTAAAATGATATATCATATAGTAGATGTGGCTGGAATTGAAGGAAGAGATCCAATTGAAGATTATGAGAGAATAAATAATGAGTTAGTAAAGTTTAGTGAAAAATTAGCAAATAAGAAACAAATTGTTTTGGCAAATAAAATGGATTTAATTTGGGATATGGATAAATATGAAGAGTTTAAATCTCATGTGGAAGCACAAGGAAATGAAGTGTTCCCAGTATCTGTTATTTTAGGTGATGGATTAAAAGAGGTTTTAAATAGAACTTGGCATGTTTTACAAGAAACAGAGAGAGAAGAACTAGAGGAAGAAGCTGACATTATTGATGTATTGAA
This sequence comes from uncultured Cetobacterium sp., assembly GCF_947038635.1. Taxonomy (GTDB): domain Bacteria; phylum Fusobacteriota; class Fusobacteriia; order Fusobacteriales; family Fusobacteriaceae; genus Cetobacterium_A. The sequence continues at coordinate 24,488 of NZ_CAMQXC010000008.1, forward strand.
AGCTAATAAAACTAGAAAAGAACCATTTGTTGTAACACAAGATGAAGATGGAGTATTTGTTGTTGACGGATCAATTGTTGATGGCGTGCTAGCTAAATATATCATAACTCATGATGATGAGTCAGTTGTTACATTCTTACATATGCTTAGAAATTTAGGACTAGAAGATGCTTTAAAAGATGCTGGTGTTGAAGATGGAGATACAGTAAGAATTGCTGATACAGAATTTGATTTCGTTGAGTAATGAAAAATTATTTATTAAGCTGAGCCATTAGGTTCAGCTTTTTTATCTATTTAAAAAATTTAGAGGTGAAAAATTGAAAGGGATAGTTATAGCCGGACCTACAGGAGTAGGAAAAACAGAATTATCAATAAAATTAGCAAAAGCTTTAAATGCTGAAATTATCTCGGCAGATTCTGCACAAGTGTATGAAGAGATGAATATAGGAACAGCCAAAATAGCAGAGGATGAGATGCAAGGGATTGTACATCATATGATTGATGTTGTTGAACCTGTAAAAAAATATAGTGTTGGTGATTATCAGAGAAAAGTTGATGAAATATTAAATTCGAATGAAGAAAAAAATATTTTATTAGTTGGGGGAACTGGCCTTTATATAGATTCAGTAGTAAGAGGATTATCTGCATTACCAGAAAGTAATCCAACTATAAGAGAAAAATTAATGAGTGAAGATGGAGATAAACTTTTTGAAATTTTAAAAGAGATTGATCCAGAAAGTGCAGAGAATATTCATCCTAATAATAAAAGAAGAGTTGAAAGAGCAGTAGAAGTTTTCTATCAAACTGGGGAAAAGTTCTCAATTTTATCTAAAAAGAATATAAAAGGAAACAATTTTAAATTTTTAAAAGTTGCTTTAGAAAGAGATAGAGAATATTTATATGATAGAATAAATTTAAGAGTAGAAATAATGATGCAAAATGGACTTTTAGAAGAGGTAAAATATCTCTATGAAAAATATGGAGATGTATTAAAAAAAATAAATATCATAGGTTATTCAGAGTTAATTTCATATATAAATCAAGAGTTAACTTTAGAAGATGCTAAAGAGTTAATAAAGAAAAATTCAAGAAATTATGCTAAAAGGCAATTTACATGGTTTAAAAATGATCATGAGTACATTTGGTATGATTTAGATAAAATGACTCAAGATGAAATTTTTTCAGATATTTTACAAAGGTTTAATGCCTTATAAAGGTTTAATTACTCTACTATTTCATAAAATTACCGAAAATAATAGTCTTGATAAAAAAGTATTCGTATGGTATTATTGTACAGAAAAGCTTTAAAAGGAAGTGTTGGATGATAAAGAAGATTTATGTTATATTTTTAATGATTTTGACTGCTTCTTGTTCAAATTTAGATAAAGGATATAATGAAAATTTATCAAATATTGACGAAAAGTTGGTATCTAAATTAGAGCTTATTCAAAAAGATTTACAGGTGAACAATACGACAAGATTAAAAGAAAGCTTGGATGTCTCATTTAGTGAGAGATATGCTATAAATAAACTTTCAGAATATGACTTGTCTAAAGTAAAGTTATACTTTACAAAACCAGAAATTTCTAAAAATTTAGGCGAAAATACTATAGGGATTAGGTTTGGTGAAGAAATTCTTTATTTTAACGTAGAGTATAAATATTTAAATGGTGATTGGAAAATAACCAAATTTACAGAGAGAAGGTGAAAAAATGCAGAATGAAATAAAGCTGTATGTTCCATCCTCTTTAAAAAATCTTTCTATCATTAGGGCAATGACTAAAACATATTTAGAACATCAAAAAGTTGAACAAAAAGATATAATGAAAATTTTATCAATTGTTGATGAACTAGCAACAAATGTTATAGAGCATGGTTATGAATATAAATCTGGTGATATAATTATAGAACTTCAAAAAAATAATGATGTTATTCATTTAGTAGTTGAGGATAATGGCGTTGGATTTGATGAGTCTAAAATTAGTAAAGATGAAGGCGGAATGGGGCTTTTTTTAGCAAAAGCTATGGCAGATAATTTTAAAGTTGAAAAGAAGATTAATGGAACAAAAATAAAAGTTGAAAAGAGAGTTAAGGAGGAAATTTAACATGACTACAAATTTTGAAATAATTGAAAAAACAGTGGATGATGTAAGAGTAATAAAGGTATGTGGAGAATTAGACGCATTGGTAGCACCAAAGTTAAAAGAGAGAATAGCAAAGCAAATAGAGCTTGATATAAATAAATTTGTAATAGATTTTAGTGACTTAGTTCATATAAATAGCTTGGCTATGGGTATATTAAGAGGAAAATTAAGAGTTGTAAGAGACTTAGGTGGAGACATAAAGTTAGTTGGATTAAATGATCATATAAGAACTATATTTGAGATGATTGGATTAGATGAATTATTTGATATTTATGCAACAGAAGAAGAAGCAATAGCTAGTTTTAGATAATATTTACAAAAAGGAGAGACTATGAACTTAATGTTAGGAGTTGGATTAGCTATAGTTGGGTTTGCAATAATATTTAGTATTATGTATAAAAAATCTACTATAGATAAGAAGATAGAGGAGCTTAATAACTTAGAAGATGAAAAGTTAAAAGCTAAAATAAAAGCTAAAGAGATATTAGAAAGAGCAGAAAAAGAATCTTTAGCAAAGAGTAAAGAGATAGAAATAAAAGCGAAAGAAACAGTTTACCAGATGAAAGAGGAAGCTGAAAAAGAGATAAAAATAGCTAAAAATGAGCTATTACAAAAAGAGGGAAGATTAGCTAAAAAAGAGGAAACTTTAGAGTCTAAAATTGAAAAAGTTGAAAGTAGAGCTGTAGAGTTAGAAGAGATTAATCAAAACCTAGAAAATAAGAAAACTGAAATAGAGGATTTAAAAAAGGTTCAAGAAGAAACTTTAGAAAGAATTTCAGAAATGACAAGAAATGAAGCTAAAGAGATGTTAATTTCTAAATTAAAAGATGATTTAGTTCATGAAACTGCTTTAGCAATAAGAGAGTATGAAAATAAATTAGAAGATGAAAAAGATAGATTATCAAAAAGAATTCTATCAACAGCGATAGGAAAAGCTTCTTCAGAATTTGTTGCAGATGCTACTGTATCAGTTGTAAATCTACCGAATGATGAAATGAAAGGTAGAATTATAGGTAGAGAAGGAAGAAATATCAGAACAATAGAAGCTTTAACAGGTGTAGATATAATAATAGATGATACTCCAGAAGCTGTTGTTTTATCAAGTTTTGATGGTGTAAAAAGAGAAGTTGCTAGAAGAGCAATTGAAAAACTTATAAATGATGGAAGAATTCATCCAGGTAAGATAGAAGAAGTTGTTAATAAATCTAGAAAAGAGATTGATAAAGATATTATTGAAGCTGGAGAACAGGCTCTTTTAGAGTTAGGAATTCCAGGAATGCATATGGAAATAATTAAAACATTAGGTAAGTTAAAGTACAGAACAAGTTATGGTCAAAATGTTTTAACTCACTCAATAGAGGTAGCTAAATTAGCTGCAAATTTAGCAGCTGAATTAGGTGCAGATACTAAATTAGCAAAAAGAGCTGGACTTTTACATGATGTAGGAAAAGTTTTAGATCATGATATCGAAGCTTCTCACGCAATAATTGGAGGAGAGTTCTTGAAAAAATTTGGTGAAAAACCAGCAGTTATAAATGCTGTTATGGCTCACCATAATGAGGTTGAATTTGAAAGTGTAGAGGCTATTTTAGTTCAAGCATCAGATGCAATATCAGCTTCAAGACCAGGAGCAAGAAGAGAAACGTTATCAACATACCTAAAAAGATTAGAAGGGCTAGAAGAGATAGCAACTTCATTTGATGGAGTAGAATCTTCTTATGCAATTCAAGCTGGTAGAGAGATAAGAATTATAATAAATCCAGAAGTTGTATCAGACGATGCAGCTACAAAAATGGCGAGAGATATAGCTAAGAGAATAGAGGAAACTATGCAGTATCCAGGACAAATAAAAGTAACAATACTAAGAGAAACTAGAGCTGTAGAGTACGCTAAGTAAAATAAAAAAAGGAGAAAAACAAAGTTTTTCTCCTTTTTTATTATGCCTTTATAGGATTAAATCTAGATTGGTAATCCTTTAATGAATCGAATGCAAATTTTGATAGTGGGAATACACCAGATAAATTAATGATAGTCATAAGAGCTAAGCCAAGATCAGCAAGATTCCACATAAAGAAATTTTGTTGTATTCCTCCTATGAAGATCATTGAAAGAGCGAAGATTTTAAAAAGTATTTGTCCAAACTCTTTATCAGTTAAAAATTTAACATTAACTTTTCCGTAGAAGCAAATTCCTAAAAGAGTAGAAAAACAGAAAAGAAAAAGTATTATAGCTACAAATATTTCACCAAAAGTTGATCCTAAATGGTAGTTGAATGATTTTTGTAATAATTCCATACCATTTAAGCCATCTATAACAGAGGCTTTAGTAAGTAACATAACTAAAGCTGTAGCTGTACAAATTATAAAAGTATCTACAAAAACACCTAAACTTTGGATTAATCCTTGTTGAACTGGATGAGAAACTGTAGCACTAGCGGCTGCACAAGGAGCACTTCCCGTTCCAGCTTCGTTAGAAAATAACCCTCTTTTAACTCCTTGCATAATGATAGCTCCGATAGTTCCTCCAACTCCTTGTCTAATTCCAAAAGCTTCTGAAAAAATTTGAGAAAAAACCTGAGGTAAAAGAGAAAAGTTTTTAATGATTATAAAAAAAACAATAACAAGGTACATTACAGCCATAATAGGAACTACTTTATCTAAAACTTTCGCAGTTTTATCTGTTTTTCCGAAGATTACAATAGCTGCTAATAGTGTTAGAAGAGCTGAAATAACCATTGGGCTAATATTAAAAGCTACATTAAATGATTCAGTAACAGAGTTTGAAACAACTTGTAAAACTCCTGCCCAACAAATAATACCAGTTATTACAAAAGCAATACCCCAACTTTTTTTACCAAGACCATTTTTTAAAAAAAAGCAAGGTCCACCATAAAAATGACCAGTTTTATCTTTTTCTCTAAATATCATAGCTAAAGTAGTTTCTACAAATGCTGTAGCAGAACCTAAAAATGCAACAACCCACATCCAGAAAATAGAACCTGCCCCACCGATAGAGATTGCACTAACAACACCAGCTAAATTACCAGCTCCAACTCTAGTTGCAGTACTTATACAAAAGGCTTGAAAAGGTGAAAGATTTTCAGAATCACTATTTGATTTATCTGTTAAAAGTTTAATCATATGCTTTAAAAACCGAAGTTGAACAAAATTAGTTTTCACTGTAAAGAAAACACCTGAAAAAATAAGTAAAACAACCAATATATTTTTTCCCCAAAGAATTGAATTTAAAAAATTAACGATACTTTCTAAAATAAACATAACAAACTCCTCCTAAAATTTTTTTAAAAACAAAAAAGCCTGTGGATTTTATCCACAGGCTGTAATTTACCAGTTCTATGTAACAAATCCACTCACTACTATTAAAGTAACACAAAATGGATTCGTATTTTTTTCATGAAACAAAAATACCAATCCTAGGTTAAATAATAGTAGTAATATGAATTTGTATTAAAAACTATTTTTTGTTTCATTACTTTCCTCCTCATAATTATTTGGAGTATTATAACACAAATAAAAAATAATACAAGAAAAAAATTGAGGTTAGTGATTTTTTTAGAGGTAAAAGCCCAAAAAATGTATTGGATATATAGGTATAAAATGGTATAATAAATAATAATTTATAAAACTGATAAGGAATTGAAAAGGTGAGAAGATGTTAGTAAAAGCGTTACTTTTAATTGTTATTGGATCAATGATTGGATGGGTTACGAACTATATTGCAATAAAGATGTTATTTAGACCATATAAAGAGATAAACTTAGGGTTTTTTAAAATCCAAGGTTTAATTCCTAAGAGAAGACATGAGATAGGAATAACTTTAGCAGATACAATTCAAAATGAACTAATATCATTGGATGATATAACAAAAAAATTAGAAAATGCAAATTTAGATGTTGAAATGGAAAGAGTAATTGATAGTATATTAGAAAAAAAGTTAGCATCAGAGATAACAACGAGATTTCCAATGATAGCTATGTTTTTAAATGAATCAGCTTTAAATAAGATAAAAGATGCTATAAAAGGATCAATAATGGAGAATAAAGATCAGATAATTGGAATGTTATTTGAAACTTTGGAAAAAAATGTTGATTTTAAAGAGATTATAGTTGAAAAAGTAGATGGATTTTCTTTAGAAGAACTAGAGAGAATAACTTTTTCTTTAGCAAAGAAAGAGTTGAAACATATAGAAATAATTGGAGCTATTTTAGGTGGACTTATTGGGGTTGTACAATTTGTAATAACAGTTTTTATTTAAGGAGAAAAAATGGATAGGATAGTTTCTAATGAAGAGTTGGAATTTGAAGGAGAAGTTCAAAAAAATCTTAGACCAAAAAGATTAGCTGAATATATCGGTCAAGAATCACTAAAAGAAAAAATGAGTATTTTTATAGAAGCTGCAAAAAAAAGAGGTGGATGTATAGATCATATTCTTTTATATGGGCCACCTGGATTAGGGAAAACAACTTTAGCAGGAGTAATAGCTACAGAAATGGGAGTTAACTTAAAAATAACTTCAGGACCAATATTAGATAAAGCTGGAGATTTAGCGGCTATTTTAACATCATTAGAAGAGAATGATATACTATTTATTGATGAAATTCATAGATTGAATACGTCAGTAGAAGAGATTTTATATCCAGCTATGGAAGATGGAGAGTTAGATATTATTATTGGAAAAGGACCTTCAGCAAGATCAATAAGAATAGAATTACCACCATTTACTTTAATTGGAGCTACAACTAGAGCAGGTCTTTTGAGTTCTCCTTTAAGAGATAGATTTGGTGTAGTCCATAGAATGGATTATTATAAAGAAAATGAACTTGAAGGAATAGTAAAAAGAGGTGGCGCTATTTTAGGTGTCAAAGTTGAAGAAGAGGGAGCAAAAGAGATTGCTTTAAGAAGCAGAGGAACTCCGAGAATTGCAAATAGATTGTTAAAAAGAGTTAGAGATTACTGTGAAATAAAAGGAAATGGAGTTGTTGATTTAAGCAGTGCTATAAAAGCACTAAATATTTTAGGTGTAGATAAGCAAGGTTTAGATGAATTAGATAGAGATATTATAAAAGCTATAATAGAAAATTATGGTGGTGGTCCAGTAGGTGTTGAGACTTTAGCTTTGATGTTGGGAGAAGATAGAAGAACAATAGAAGAGGTATATGAACCCTATTTAGTTAAAATTGGTTATATTAAAAGAACTAGTCGTGGTAGAATGGTTACAGAAAAGGCTTATAATCATTTTGAGATAAAGGAGTAAGAGGATGAAAATAAGTACAAAAGTTAGATATGGCGTAAAAGCATTAGTATACATAGCTGAAGCTTCTCAGAAAGGAAACTTAGCTCGAATAAAGGAGATATCAGAATCAGAGGATATATCAGTTCAGTATTTAGAACAAATTTTATTTAAATTAAAGAATGAAAATATAATTCAAGGGAAAAGAGGTCCAAATGGAGGTTATAAACTTTCGATGGAGCCTGAAGATATTACACTACATGAATTGTATAAAATATTAGATGATGAAGTTAAAGTTATTGATTGTAATGAGAATAATAAAAGTAAAAATTGTTCTTGTGTTGATGATGAGTGCTCAACAACTTGTATATGGAGCAAACTAGATATAGCTATGACTAAAATTTTAGAGGGAACAACTTTAGCAGAGTTAATAAAAAATAAGGATATGATATAGGAGTTTATAATGATAAGTGTTATAATATCTAAAGACAATATAGCAAATGAAATAATAGAAATAGTGGATAAAAATGACATAAACCATTTAAAAAATGCTTTTAGAATAAAAACGGGAGAGATCATAAGAGCTGTAGATGGAGAGTATGAATATATTTGTGAAGTTTTAAATATAGAGAAGAAGATAATAGAAGCTAAAATTTTAGAAAAAAATGAAGATAGATTTTCTTCTGAAGTTTATATAGAAGCAGCGATAGGAATTTTAAAAAATGATAAAATGGACTTAACAATTCAAAAGTTAACGGAGATTGGGGTAAGTAAAATAACACCACTATTAACAAAAAGAGGTGTAGCTAAAATTACTGAGAAAAAAGACAAATGGGATCTAATAGTAAAAGAAGCAACAAAACAGTGTCAAGCTGTTAAATTAGTAGAAATTGGAGAACCTAAAAAATTATCAGAACTAAATTATGAAGAATATGATTTAATGTTTGTTCCATATGAATGTGAAGATAAAAATTCATTAAGAAACATTTTAAATAAAGTTGAAAATAAACCTAAGAAAGTTTTATATATAATTGGTCCAGAGGGGGGATTTGATAAAGAGGAGATTGAGTTCTTAACAGAGAAAGGTGTTATGCCTGTATCTTTGGGGAAGAGAATATTAAGAGCTGAAACTGCCTCAATTATAGTAGGAGGAATATTAGTAAATGAATTTTAATAATAAAAAAGTAGCTTTCTATACATTAGGGTGTAAAGTTAATCAATATGAAAGTGAAAGTATAAAGAATCAATTAATAAAAATAGGATACGAAGAGGAAAATTTTGAAAATAAATCAGATATTTATATTGTTAATTCATGTACGGTAACAAGTATAGCTGATAAAAAAACAAGAAATGTTTTAAGAAGAGCTAAAAAAATGAATCCTGAATCAATTGTTATTGTTACAGGTTGCTATGCTCAGACAAATTCAAAAGAGTTATTAGAGATTGAAGAGATAGATTTTGTTGTTGGAAACAGTAATAAAAGTGGTCTAGTAGATTTTATCCAAGATATTGAAAATAAAAAATCGAAGGTATTAACAGAAAATATTTTTGAGGAGAGAACTTACGAAGAGTATGAGTTTGCTACACTAAGAGAGATGTCAAGAGCGTATATAAAAATACAGGATGGATGTAATAATTTCTGTTCATATTGTAAGATACCATTTGGTAGAGGAAAAAGCAGATCTCGTTCTTTAGAAAGTATCTGTAAAGAGATAGAGGTGTTAACAAAAGAGGGATTTAAAGAGTTTATTATCATTGGAATAAATTTAGGTGCTTATGGAGAAGATTTAGATTCTGAGATTAATTTAGAAACACTTTTAGAAACAGTAGTTAAGTTGGAAGGTGTTGAAAGAGTTAGAATAGGATCGATGTATCCAGATAAGATATCTGATAGATTCATAGAGATTATGAGAGAAAATAGTAATAAGTTAATGCCACATCTACATATATCATTACAATCTTGTGATAATACAGTTTTAGAAAGAATGAGAAGAAATTATGGTGCAGAGCTTATTCAAGAGAGATTATTGAAGCTTAGAGAAAATGTTGAAAATATGGAATATACAGCAGATGTTATCGTGGGATTCCCAGGAGAAACAGATGAAATGTTTAATAACACATATGAAGTAATAAAAAATATAGGATTCTCAGATTTACACGTTTTCCAATATTCAGATAGAGAGAAAACTTTAGCAAATACATTTACAGATAAAATTGATGGAAATGTAAAAAAGAAAAGAGCTGAAATTTTAGAAACTCTAAGAAAAGAAATGGGAAAAGAAAGAAGAGAAAAATATATAGGAAAAGAGCTAGAAGTTTTAGTTGAAGAGATAAAAGAAGATGGATGTTCATATGGGTATAGCCAAAATTATTTAAGAGTAAAAACTTCAGAAGCAACAGCTGGTGTTAATGAATTAGTAAAAATAGAAATTTCAAATTTAGAAAAGGAGTTACTAATTGGAAATGAGAAGGGAAAAAGGGTTTAGTAGACAAAAGAAAACGACAAGAAAAGCAGGAAAAGCTCTAGGAGGCTTACTATTAGCTATAATAGTTATAGGTATATTAGGTGTATTTTTAACATATAATTTAAATAAAACTAATAAAAATTTAGAGAATTGGGAAAGATATGCAATAATAGGTAAAAATAATATTATTGTAGTATATGAAGATAAACTAGCAGTGAAAATACCCTTTGATGTTCAAGTAGATAAGGAAACAACGATAAAAAAATTAGTAGATTCTAAAAACTATAAAATGGTGATAGACTCAATAAATAATTTTTTACCTGAAAAAGTTCAAAACTACAAAGTTATAAAATATAGTGAGATAGCTTTAAATGTAAAAAATGCAAGAAATATCCCTGAAATGGTAATAGATGATAAAAAATACATTTTAACATCAGGAACGCAATCTTTATTTGCTGATTTATATGGTGGAGAATTAAAAGGTTCAACAAATTTAGTTGTAGATATATTAAACGCAAATGGAGTAGGTGGTTATGCTAGAAAGACTGGAGAAAATTTAAAAAATAAATTAGCTTTAACTTATACAGCAGCTAACTACGAAAAAAATACAAATTATAGTTTGATTAAAATCAATGAAATTAGCAAAGAAAATGTTGAAAATATATTAGCTAATGTAAATGAAAAATATTTTAAAATAAAAGAAGATAGTGATATTCCGACATTAGCAAGTGTTGTATTAATACTTGGAAAAGAAAAAGATATCGACTTTAAAATTGAAATTAAAGGAACAACGGCGGAAGCTAAATCAGCTTTAAAAGAGTTAGAAAGTTCTGGATATAAAAATGTCACTTTAAAAGAGGATTCTAAAAAATTAGATAAATCTGTGATAGAGTATAATAGTGAAGATTATTATACAGCATTAAAAATTGCAAAAAAATTAAATATAAGTAATATGTTAGAAAACAATAGTTTAAGTAACAAGATAAATATTTTAATAGATTAGAATTAAAAGGAGTGGAAATGCTAGATTTTATCTCAATTTTATTTATTTTTATATTGGATAACATTCCTCAAACAACATCAAAAGGATTTTTAATAATGCCGTACTTGGCTTATTTATCTTATAGAAAAGATAAAAAAATAGCATTTTTATTTCCATTATTAGCAGTTATATTAGCTCTTCATTCGAGAGAACCTGCATTTGCTTTTTTGTTCGTTGGGATAAATATTATTTTTTATCACCTATATTTTATAAACTTTGATTATAATATTGGAAACCTTTATATACTTTCACTTTTGCAAATAGTAGCATGGAAAATTTTTGTAAAAAGTCCATTTGTAATAGTGAATGTGTTATTTCTTTCAGTATTTTATTTTATAATTAATTTATTATATATGAGGAGAGCAACTAAGTGAAAAAAGATCTTGGAATAAAGTTAGGAAAAAGTTTCGAATTTAGAGGGGAAATATATAAAGTATTTATTTTTCTAGTATTTTTATTACTAGGAAGTAGAATGGCATATTTACAAATTTTACAAAAAGATAAATATAATTATTTAGCTCAAAAAAATAGAGTTAAATTAAGAAAAATTGATGCAGAAAGAGGAAATATATATGATTCTAATGGTGAATTAGTTGTAACTAATACACTAGGATATAGATTAGTATATTTGAACCAAAGAGTTGTAACTAGTGAACAATTAAAAGAAATGAGTGAAGCAACTGGATATAGTGAAGATTATTTACAAAAAAGGATAAAGTACGGAGAGATTGTACCTTATACTAAAGAAAATATTCTTGTAGAAGATTTAGATTTAGATTTAGCTCATAAATTAATGGAAAAAATTGGAGATTATTCATATTTGGAAGTTCAAAGCTATTCAAAAAGAAAATATATACATGATTCATTAGCAGCACATACAATTGGGTATGTAAAAAAGATAACAGAAAAAGAGTATGAAAATTTGAAAGAGGATGGATACTCTCCAAGAGATATTGTAGGAAAAACTGGAATTGAAAAAATTTATGATTCTCAAATGAAGGGTAAACCTGGGTATGATTATATTGAGGTTAATGCTTTGAATAAAGCTCAAAAAATTGAAAAAAGTAAGGATCCAACTCCAGGATACAATCTACATTTATCTTTAGATATGAGATTACAAAAGTATATGGAAGAAGTTTTCCAAGAGGAGAATTTATCAGGAGCTTTAGTAGCAATAGAGGCTCAAACAGGAAAAGTATTGACATTAGTAAGTTATCCAACATATTCACTGACTACGTTTAGTTCTAAAATCTCTCAAGAGGATTGGGATCAAATAACAAATGACCCAAGAAAGCCATTAACAAATAAAAGTATATCGGGAGAATATCCACCGGGTTCAGTATTTAAGCCATTTTCAGCCTTTGCGTTTTTTAATAATGGTTTAGATCCTAAAACAAAAATATTTGACAATGGTGTTTATAGCATTGGAAAATGGAGTTGGAGAGCTTGGAAAAAGGGTGGACATGGAACGGTTGATTTTGAAAAATCTATAGTGGAATCTGTAAATCCATATTATTATAAATATGCTGATCAATTTGGACATGAACCGATTATTGATGTAGCTGGAAATTTTGGTTATGGTAAATTATCTAAAATAGATGTTTTTGGAGAGAGAGCAGGAATATTACCAAGTGAAAAATGGAAAAAGAAAAGATTTAAACAAGGTTGGTTTAAAGGAGATACAATAATCTTATCAATAGGACAAGGATATCTTTTGGCTACACCTATGCAAGTTGCAGTATCTTATATGGGACTTGCAAATAGAGGAAAAGCTTATGTACCTCATGTTGTAGATTATATGGAAAATGGTAGTGAAAAAGTAGAAATAAAACCAGAGGTTTTGTATGAAACAAATTATCCAAGTTGGTATTATGATGTTTTAAATAAAGCATTAATAAATACTGTTGAAAAGGATAACGGAACAACAAAAGCATTGAGAACCCCTGGATTGGTTATAGGAGCAAAAAGTGGATCATCTCAGAATTCAAGATTTGATGAAACTCATGCTCTTGTTGCAGGATATTTTCCAGCAGACAAGCAGCCAAAGATTGTATTTACAGTTCTATTAGAAGGAGCTGGAGGAGGAGGTCGTGTCGCTGGAGGAGTTGCTAAAAAATTTGTGGACAAATATTTGGAATATTACAATGAGGAGATGAAATGAATTTAGAAAATATTGTTGAAAAGGAGAAAGAAGCAACAAAGAAAAAAACAAGACGAAGAAAATATTATAATAAGCCAAAGCAAGGAGAGAAAGCTCCAAATGTTGAAGGTTTAAACGATACTAAAAAAATTAATGATGTAAAGACTGTTGAGGTTAAAACAACTCAACAACAGAGACCACAAGCACCTAAAAAAAGAGTTCCAGCAAAAAAAGTTGAAACTGAAGAAGAGATTAAAAAGCCAATTTTAAAAACTGAAAAAGAGGAAAAAATGTATGTTATTCCTTTAGGTGGATTAGATGAAATTGGAAAAAATATGACTTTAGTTCAATATAGAGATGAAATTATTATTATTGATTCTGGAGTGACTTTCCCAGATGATGGATTATTAGGAATAGATTTAGTTATTCCAGATTTTAGCTATATTGAAAGTAATAAAGATAAAATAAAGGGATTATTTATAACTCATGGTCATGAGGATCACATTGGATCAGTACCTTATTTATATCAAAAAATAGATAAAAATGTACCTCTTCATGGAGGAAAACTGACATTAGCATTAATAAAAGCTAAGTTTGAAAGTGGAGAAGTTTCAAAAGTGCTTCCTAAAATGAGAGAAGTAAAAGGAAGAGATAAGATAAGAGTTGGAAAATATTTTGAAGTTGAATTTGTAGGAGTTACTCATTCAATTGCAGATGCTTATGCAGTAGTTGTTACAACTCCAGCAGGAAGAGTAATGTATACAGGAGATTTTAAAATTGACTTAACACCAGTTGATGGAGATGGAGTAGACTTTTTAAGACTTGCTCAAATTGGTGAAGAGGGAGTAGATTTATTACTTTCAGATTCAACAAACTCAGAAATAGATGGATTTACTCCATCTGAAAGAAGTGTAGGAGAAGCTTTTAAAATTGAATTTGCAAAAGCAAAAGGAAGAATTATAATAGCAGCATTTGCATCTCATGTGCATAGACTTCAACAAATTGTAAATATAGCTCATGAGCACGGAAGAAAAATTGCAATAGATGGAAGAAGTTTAATTAAAGTTTTTGATATAGCAGCAACTTTAGGATACTTAAAGCTTCCTGAAAATATTATGATAAATTTATCAGATGTTGATAAAATGAGAGATAATAAAGTTGTTATTTTATGTACAGGAACTCAAGGCGAGCCAATGGCAGCACTATCTAGGAT
>NZ_CAMQXC010000009.1 GCF_947038635.1 uncultured Cetobacterium sp.
ACGATATCTATCGCATCAACTTATATTGTTGATGCGATAGATATCGTTACAGCAAAATTAGATTTAATAACTATAGCAAAGGAATTAAAAATTCCAATTATATCATCAATGGGAACAGGAAATAAAATAAATCCAACAATGTTAGAGATTGCAGATATATCAAAAACATCTGTTTGCCCATTAGCAAAAGTTATGAGAGCAGAGTTAAAAAAGAGAAGAATTCAAAAGGTAAAGGTATTATTTTCAAAAGAACTACCAATGAAACCGAAGAATCTAGAGAATAATAGAGAGAAGCAAAATAATGTAGGAAGTATATCTTTTGTACCATCTGTAGCAGGTCTTATAATTGCAAGTGAGGTTATAAAAGATATAACTGGTTTGAAAAATTTAGGAGGAAATTAATTATGAAAAAAATAGGAATTTTTTATGGAACAACATCAGGAATAACAGCTGGAATAGTTGATGAGATAGAGTTTTACTTAAGAGGTGAGGAATACGAAGTTTTTGATGTAGCAAATGGAATTGATGAGATGGAGAATATTGAAAATCTAATTTTAGTTTCACCAACTTATGGAGTAGGAGAGCTACAAAAAGATTGGGAAAATGTATATGATAAATTAAAAAATTTAGATTTTACAAATAAGGTTGTAGGAATAGTGGGTGTAGGAAATCAATTTGCATTTGGTGAATCATATGTAGGAGCAATGAGGAAATTATATGATGCAGTTATAGCTAAAGGTGCTAAAGTAGTGGGGTTTACTTCAACAGAAGGATATAGCTATGAAGAAACTGAATCAGTTGTAGATGATAAATTTATTGGTCTTGCTTTAGATGAGAGTAATCAAGATAACGAAACACCAGATAGAATAAAAGCTTGGATAGAAGAGATTAAACCTCTATTTAATTAAGGAAAAATTATGAAAAAATATCAAACGTTAAATCAAATTGAAGTGAAAGAATTACTAGTACAAGAGAATACGATACTTTTAGATGTTCGAACAGAAGAGGAATACTGGGAAGAATCAGTGAAAGATAGTTTAAATATTCCACTTCATGAATTAGAAGAAAGAGTTATTGAACTAGATAAGAATAAGACGTATGTAACTTTTTGTAGAAGTGGAATTCGGTCTAAAACAGCAGCTTTAATTTTATTAGAAGAAGGGTTCACAAAAGTTTTTAATTCTCAAGAGGGAATATTAACTTGGAAATAAAAATTGACAAAATTATTTTCATATGTTACCATAATGAAAATAAAAAATTAAAGGAGAGTTCTAATGAGAAAAGATCAAGTTATTTCAAATAATGTAAATAGACAACCCATCCCCCCTAGATAGGGATTTGTGTTTTAAGCATTAGTTTATGTTTAGATACAGATCCATTTTGTGTTACGATTTTGGATCTGTATCTAAGGGGAAATAACTTTTAATGAAAGATTATTTTTATAGGATTCTTTTAATGAGGGTCACTTAGGTACAAAACTGTACTTGAGTGGCCCTCTTTTATTTTTATTAAAAATTTGGGAGGAGTATAAGATGATAGGAGTAGAAACGTTTATTACATTTGGAGCATATTTATTATTTTTAATAGGAGTTGGAATTTATTTTTATGGAAAGACCTCCAGTTCTGAAGACTATTTAATAGGTGGTAGAGGAGTTGGGAGTTGGGTTACAGCATTATCAGCTCAAGCGAGTGATATGAGTGGGTGGTTATTAATGGGATTACCAGGCGCAGTATATCTTTCAGGGTTTGGACAGATTTGGGTTGTGATAGGTTTAACAGTAGGAACATATTTAAATTGGAAATTTATAGCTCCAAAACTTAGAGTAGAAACTGAAATAGAGGATACTTTAACTTTACCGACTTTTTTAGAAAAAAAATTAAAAGATGATAAAGGAACAATAAGAAAAGTTTTAGCTTTAGGAACACTATTTTTCTTTACAATTTATTCATCATCTGGATTAGTTGCAGCAGGAAAACTATTTGAATCAATACTTGGAATTGATTATAAAGTTGCAGTAGTAATAGGTGCAGCAACAATAGTTGTTTATACATTTATGGGTGGGTATTTAGCTTCTTGTTGGACAGATTTTTTTCAAGGAGGATTGATGTTTTTAGCTATAATAGCTGTTCCATTAGCAGCGTATTATAAAGTTGGAGATATAGAAACAGTTAGACAAGGAATTGAATTAAAAGGAATTTCCTTTAATATATTTAAGCAAAATGGAGAAAATATAGGGATACTGGGTATATTATCTTCATTAGCTTGGGGATTAGGATATTTTGGACAACCTCATATTTTGGTTAGATTTATGAGTATAAATGACGTAAAAGAACTAAAAAAATCTAGAAGAATAGCTATGATATGGGTAATTATCTCTTTAATTGGAGCAATAGCAATTGGTCTTTTAGGGATACCACTTTTTAAAAATGTTGCAGAGTTAGGAGGAGATGCAGAAAAAATATTTATCTATATGATAAAAGAGTTATTCAATCCTTGGGTAGCAGGAATTTTATTAGCTGCGATATTATCAGCAATAATGTCAACAATAGATTCGCAATTATTAGTTTCATCGACTACTTTAACAGAAGATTTTTATAAATATATGAAAAAAGATGTTTCTGACAAAGAAATCATGTGGGTTGGAAGATTGTGTGTTATTGTAATAGCTTTGTTAGCATTACTATTTGCATTAAACCAAAATGCAAAAGTATTATCATTGGTAGCTTATGCATGGGGAGGATTTGGAACAATATTTGGACCAGCAATAATATCAGTACTTTATTTTAAAAATGTAAATAGTAAAAGTGTTTTATCAGGAATTTTAGTTGGAATGTTTGTATTTTTAATATGGAAAGTTTTAGGATTAGATAGTTACATGTATGAATTATTACCAGGATTTTTTACTAATTTAATCACAGTTTACATAGCAGAGAAAGTAGTTTTTAAAAATGTGGTTAAAGCTTAAAAAGGGTGCAAAATTATTTTGCACCTTTTTCTAAATTAAGTAAATGAGATTTTATAGATAATCCATAAGCATATCCAGTTAGCTTACCATTAGAACCGATTACTCTATGACAAGGGATAACGATAGGAATAGGATTTTTATTATTTGCTAATCCAACAGCTCTACACGCTTTAGGATTACCAATAGCAATTGCAATATCTTTATAAGTTTTAACTTCTCCATAAGGAATATTAAGTAGTGCTTTCCAAACAGACTTTTGGAACTCTGTTCCAATAGGATTTATTTTAAATGTAAATTTTTTTCTTTTTCCTTTTAGAAACTCATCAATCTCTTTAAATGATTCTTCTAAAAGCTTTGTAAGTTTAAAAGTTCTATTTGAAGTAGGTTTATTAAGTTCAATTTTAATAATTTCATTGTTTAATTCTTCAATTTTAAGTAAGCCAAATGGAGTGTCAAAAATATAAAAATAACCTGGAATAATATTTTTCATAAACTCTCCTTAAAAAATTTTTATCTAAATTGTACTTAAAAAATATAAATAAATCAAGGTTAATTTAAAATATATTTTGTTCACTTATTGTTTAAAACTTTTAAAAATGAAGTGATTATAGTATAATAAGACGTTATGGTTTTCATAAATTAAAAGGGAATTAAGTGAAAAGCTTAAACGGTCACGCCACTGTAAAATGGACAAAAATAGATAAACCACTGGGAAACTGGGAAGGGCTATTGGAGGAAGAAGTTGAGTCAGGATACCTGCCATAAAAATAAACTGCGAGTGACAGAATGGGAGGATTAAATTAAATGAAAAAAAGATTTTATATTGCAGGCTTGATTATTGCATCTAGTTTAGCAATGGGACAAGAAAAGGTTGTGAAATTAGAAGAAAGTGTTATAACAAGTGAAAACACAGAGACTACAATAGCAGATATACCTAAAAATGTAACTGTATTAACAGGGGAAGAGATAACACAAAGAGGAGCAAAAACAGTAGCAGAAGCTTTAAAATTAGTATCAAGTGTTATTGTAAAAGAGATGGGTGGAGCAGATGCAGCTTTTGATATAAGAGGTCAAGGTGCTACAGCAAAATCAAATGTTATAGTATTAGTTGATGGGGCTCCAATTAATTCAATTGATCTATCAGGATACCAGACAAGTAATATTCCAGTAGATAATATAGAGAGAATTGAAGTAATCCCTTCAGGTGGATCAGTTTTATATGGGGATGGAGCAGTTGGTGGAACAATAAACATTGTAACAAAAGCACCCGAAGATAAAAAGAACTATGGAAGTTTAAATAGTGAAATAGGTTCTTATGGACTAAAAAAACAACAATTTACATATGGGACTAAAATAGGAGAAAAACTTTTAGTTGAAGTAGATTATTTAAAAAGAGAGAAAGATGGCTATAGAGATTATTCTAAAGATGATTTAGAAAGTTTTGGATTTAGAAGTAGATATAAACTTAATGATGGAGAGCTAAAATTTAAATATAATTATTCTAAAAATAGCTTTAAAGCACCTGGAGCATTGACTAAGGATGAAGTTGATGATGATAGAACACAGTCTAACCCAAATGCTTGGAGAGTTGATGGGAAAACTGAGAAGAATAATTTTGTAGGAGATTATTTATATAATATAAATTCTAATTTAGAGTTTAAATTATTAGGAAGATACGCTCATGAAAACTACTCTTCAAATGGAAGTAACTATAAAACAGAAGTTAAATATTTAAAACCACAATTAAAATATTCATACTTAGATGAGAGTTATGTTGTATTTGGTGGAGATATTTATCAAGGTGAAACAAAAGATTTTGCTTATGGAAATGGGAAATCTGAAAAAAACTCTTTAGGTGGATTTTTAATAAATAGTTATACAGTTGATAAGTTTAGATTTACTCAAGGATATAGAAGACAAAATATTGAATATAAAGGGGATAGATTCACAACAAAAAAGTTTAAAGAAGATGCCATAGAACTTACAGGAAGTTATTTATATTCAGATTCAGGTTCTACATATATAAGTTATACAAAAGGATTCAGAGCGCCAAATACAGATGAAATAAATGCTTGGGCAGGAGAATTTAATCCTCAAAAAACAGAAACTTATGAGATCGGAATAAAGGATTTTGTAGGTAATACCTATATTTCAACATCAGTATTTTATATAGAAACAGAGAATGAAATTTTCTATGGAGTAAACAAAAATGATGAGTTTAATAAAAATAGAAATTTAGATGGAACAAGTAAGAGAAAAGGAATAGAATTTTCTTTGGAACACTATTTTGATAAATTGACAATATCGGAATCAATAACTTATATGAAAACAGAATTTAAAGAGGGAAAAGATATTCCAGGGATTCCAAATATAAAAGGAGTGCTAAACTTTAATTATAAATTTAATGAAAAATTAAGTATGAATAACTCTTGGGAATATTATGGAAAATCTTATGATAGTAATGACGAAGCTAATGAAAGAGAAAAAATAGATAGTTATTTATTAAGTGGATTAACTTTTGTGTATGATTTTCAAGATGGATTAGTTATAAATGCTGGAATTAATAATTTATTTGATGAAAAATATTATGATTATGTAGGGTATAGCAGTTATAGTAAAACTCGTAATTACTATCCAGCACCAGAAAGAAATTATTATATTGGATTTAAATATAGTTTTTAATAAAAAATGCTCTTTTCAAGATATGAGAAGAGCATTTTTTTACATATATGCTATAATTGAAATATATTTTTATAGAAGAGGTGGATATGAGTGTTAAAAAAAATATTTATGTTAAATATAGTTGTATTTTCAATAGGATATTCAAGAATATTAGTAGATGGTATAGGAAGGAAGGTTGAAATTCCTGAAAAAGTGGAAAAAATAATTTCAACAGTTCCATCAAATACAGAGATAATAGTAGATATGGGATTAGTTAATGTTTTAGTTGGAGTAGATTCATATTCTGAAAAAATATCTAAAGAGTTAGAAGGGAAAGGAATTTTGAATACAGATAGATTAAATGAAGAGAAAATAATGGAATTGATGCCAGATTTAGTTATAACATCTCAGCATAATTTATCCAAAGGAAAAGAGAGTTTGAATGTTTTTGATGAGGTTGGAATTCCTGTTTATGTAATGAAAACTCCAAATTCGTTAGAAGAAGTTAAAAATTCTATTGAGGAAATTGGAAATCTTTTAAATGAGAAAAAAAAGAGTGACAAATTAAAAGAAAATTATGTTAAAGAATTAGAAAAGTTAAGATTACAAAATAAAAATGAAAAGCGAGTATATTTTGAAATTTTAAATAATCCCATATATACAACAGGAGGAAAAACATTTTTAAATGATGTTATCGAAAATGCCGGTGGAAAAAATATATTTGAGGATCAAGAGGGCTGGATTTCCCCTACTTTAGAATCTGTTATTGAAAGAAATCCTGAATTTATATTTGTAGGAGAGGATAGAAAAGAGATTGTAAAGGATATAAAAAATAGACTAGAATGGCAGGAAATAGATGCTGTAAAAACTGGAAAAATATATTTTATAGATGAAGGGATTAATAGGCCGTCAACAAGAGTTTTAAAATCTTTAAAACAGATGAAGGAAGTGCTTTCAAATGATAAGTTTTAGTTTTATTCCTAAAAATGGGGAGGAAGAAAAATTTTTAAAAGTATATGAAAAATTAAAAAACGAAGGTATAACAGGTATAGAAACAATAATTGGAGATCATTTGCCTTTAAAAAGTTATGAAAGATATCCTATAAAAGGAGTGCACCTATTATATTATCCTACTTGGTTAGAGTTTTGGAAAGAAGATATGGAAAAGGTAAGAGAAGATTTTTACAATGATGAAGGAATATTAAATTATTATCGTTCTTTTAAAAAAGAGATTTTATTAGAAACTTTTAAAAAACAATTTGAAGATGCTAAAAAAATTAAAGTAAAGTATTTAGTTTTTCATGTTTCACATGTAAGGCCGAAAGATATATTTACATGTAATTTTGATTATACATCTATAGAGGTATTAGATGAGACTTTGAAAATAGTGAATGAAGTTTTTAAAGGTGATGGACCATTACTGCTTTTTGAAAATTTACCGTGGCCAGGATTAACTTTAAAGGACTACGGATTAACAAAATATTTTTTTGAAAGAGTAAAATATGAAAACAAAGGTTTTTTATTAGATTTATCCCATATAATATGTACAGAAAAAAATATAAAGAGTTTTCAAGAAGCTGATAAATATATTTTGAATAAAATAAAGGAATTAAAAGAATTAAATAAATTTATATATGGTGTTCATATAAACGGGATAGAATTTAAAAATTATTTTGAAAAAGATTTTTCTAGCGAAATAAAAGAATGGTCAAATGAAGATAGAAATGGAAAATTTAAGATTGAGTGGGAACATATGAAAAACCTTGATCCCCATAAAATTTATAGAGGAAATTTAAAGTTAATATTAAATAGTCTACCAAATTTAAAATATATAAATTTAGAATTAAATTTTTCATCTGTTGATCATTTAGAAGAGGTTGTTAGAGAACAATTAAATTATATAAAATAAATTCTTAAAAGACAAAAAAATATGATATACTTTATAGTATAGAACGTTAAGATTTTCGCGGGAGGATATATGACACAAGGAAATTTAGATATAGATAAAAATATAGATGAAACTACAATAAAAGAGAATGAAAATATAAAAGAGGAAAATCAAGATGAGGTAGTATCAGATCCAAATAAATTATATAATATATTAGGTGTAATGTTTGAAACTACTAAAAAAAGATATAGCTTTGAAATTGTGGATGAAGTAGAGTATAAAAAAGGTGATAAAGTAATAGTAGATACTATTAGAGGTAAAGAAATCGGGGTTGTTTATGGTGGTCCAATGCAGCTTCCTGAAAGAGTATTAGTATTACCACTTAAACCTGTAATAAAAAAAGCTAGTGAGGAAGAGATTCAAAAATATGAAGTACTTCGTCAAGAAGCTAGAGAAGCATTTAAAGTTTGTAAAGAAAGAATTATTCATCATAAACTACCTATGAAATTAATAGAGACAGAATATACGTTTGACAAAACAAAGTTAATATTTTATTTCACAGCAGAAGGAAGAATTGACTTTAGAGATTTAGTAAAAGATCTTGCAAATATATTTAAACTAAGAATAGAGTTAAGACAGATTGGTGTTAGAGATGAAGCAAGAATACTTGGAAATATAGGAGTATGTGGAAAAGAACTATGTTGTAGAACATTTATAAATAAGTTTGATTCAGTATCAATAAAAATGGCAAGAGATCAAGGATTAGTAATAAATCCAACTAAAATATCAGGAGTATGTGGACGTTTACTTTGTTGTATAAATTATGAATATAAGCAATATGAAGAAGCTTTAAGAGTTTATCCAGCCGTAAATCAATTTGTTAAAACTCAAAAAGGAGAAGGAAAAGTAACAAGTATAAGTCCGTTAAATGGGTTTTTATATGTAGATGTTGAAGGAAAAGGAATTATGAAGGTTCTTATTGATGAGATAAAATTCAATAAAAAAGAAGCAAAAAAATTACAAAATGTTTTATCAACAGAAGAGCTTCAACATAAGGTTTTAGAAAAGGAGTAATAAAAGAAAATGATTTTTGAAAATGAAGATATAGCTAATATTTGTGAAGGATACACTTTAATTCAAAAAAAAGAAGGATTTAGATTTGGAACTGATGCGGTTTTATTAGCTAATTTTTTCAATGGAAAGAAAAATTCTAAAATATTAGAAATTGGAACAGGAAATGGTATAATTCCAGTATTATTATGTGCCAAAGATAAGATATCTAAAATAAAAGCAGTAGAGATTCAAAAAGAAATTGCAGATTTAGCAATTAGAAATGTTAAAAGAAATGGATTAGAGGATAGAATAGAAGTTGTTAATATGGATATAAAAAATATCCAAGAAGGAAATACATATGATTATATAATTTCAAATCCACCGTATATGGTTTTAGATGGAAAAGAGATTAATGATAAAGATATAAAAAGTATAGCAAGGCATGAAATAAAGCTTAACTTGAAAGAGTTTGTAGCAAATGCTAAGAGGTTATTAAAACCAAGAGGTGAACTTTTCATGGTACATAAAAGCTATAGATTTTTAGAGATTTCAGAAGAGCTTATAAAAAATGGATTTTCAGTTAAAAGAGTTAAATTTGTTCATTATTCAAAAGATAAAGACTCAAGTATTGTTTTAATTGAAGCTAGCAAAGGGAGAAAAAACATATTAAAAATTGAAACTCCAATTTTTTTAAACGATAATTAGAGATACTTTAAGGGAGAGGAGCTACCTCTCCCTATTTTAATGGAGGTGTCACAAAGATGTTTAAATTAAATTCAAAATATAGTCCAACAGGAGATCAGCCAGAAGCAATTAAAAAATTGATTAAAGGACTAGATGAAGGTATAAAGGATCAAACTTTATTGGGGGTAACTGGATCAGGAAAGACATTCACAATAGCTAATATAATAAAAGAGAGTGGTAGGCCAGCATTGATATTAGCTCCAAATAAAACATTGGCAGCGCAGTTATTTGCAGAGTATAGAAGCTTTTTTCCTGAAAATGCAGTAGAATATTTTGTTTCATACTATGATTATTATCAACCAGAAGCTTATATAGCAACAACAGATACCTATATAGAGAAAGATTCATCTATAAATGATGAGATAGATAAATTTAGAAATGCAGCAACAGCTGCTTTAATAAATAGAAAAGATGTTATAATTGTAGCTTCAGTATCTGCAATTTATGGACTTGGATCACCAGAAACTTATAAAAATTTAACTATAGCAATTGACAAAAAAACAGGTTATAGTAGAAAAAAGTTAATCTCAAAATTGATAGAGTTACGATATGAAAGAAATGATATTGCTTTTGAAAGAGGTAAGTTTAGGGTAAAGGGAGATGTAATAGATATATATCCATCTTATATGGAGAATGGTTATAGAATAGAATTTTGGGGAGATGAAATTGAAGAAATCTCTGAAATAAATACATTGACAGGTCAAAAGATAAAAAGAAATTTAGAAAGAGTTGCAATTTCTCCTGCTACTCACTATGTAACAGAAGAGGGAGAACAAGAAAGAATTATAGAGGAGATAAGAAAAGATTTAAAAAAAGAAGTAAAAGAGTTTGAAGAAAAAGGAAAGCTTTTGGAAGCTCAGAGATTAAAACAAAGAACAGATTATGATTTAGAGATGATAAGAGAAGTTGGTTACTGTAAAGGAATTGAAAATTATTCAAGATATTTAACACATAAAAAACCAGGAGACAAACCGGATACATTAATGGATTATTTTCCTAAAGATTTTATTGTTTATATAGATGAATCTCATATTGGTGTTCCTCAAATAAGAGGGATGTATAATGGTGATAGAGCAAGAAAGACGGCTTTAGTTGAAAATGGATTTAGATTAAAATCAGCTCTAGATAATAGACCTTTGACTTTTGAAGAGTTTAGAGAAAATTGTGGTCAAACAATTTTTGTTTCAGCCACTCCTGGAGATTTTGAGATAGAAAAATCTAAAGGATATATAGCTGAGCAACTAATTAGGCCAACAGGAATTTTAGATCCAGTTATAGAGGTAAGAGAAACTAAAAATCAAGTAGATGACCTTTTAGATGAGATTAGAAAGAATGCTTTAAAAAAGGAAAGAGTTCTAATAACTACTTTAACTAAAAAGATGGCTGAAGAATTAACAGAGTATTATATAACTTTAGGTGTTAAAGTAAAATATATGCATTCAGATATAGATACTTTAGAAAGAATTGAGATTATTAGAGGATTAAGAAAAGGTGAATTTGACGTTTTAATTGGAATAAATTTATTGAGAGAGGGTCTGGATATACCTGAAGTATCATTAGTCGCTATTTTGGAGGCTGACAAAGAGGGGTTTTTAAGAAGTAAAAGGTCTTTAGTTCAAACAATAGGAAGAGCAGCTAGAAATGTTGATGGAAGAGTAATATTGTATGGTGATGTTATAACTGATTCAATGAAATATGCTATTGAAGAAACTAAGAGAAGAAGAAGAAAGCAAGGAGAATACAACTTATTAAATAATATAGAACCTAAAACGATTTTTAGAGAAGTTTCAGAATCTTTATTTAATTGGGAAGCTGAAGAGGAAAAAATAGTTGAAACTAAGCATTTCACAAGCAAAGAGGATATTGAAAAAGAGGTAAAAAAATTAATTAAAGAGATAAAAGTATTATCTGAAGAGTTGAACTTTGAAAAAGCTATAGAAAAAAGAGACGAGATGAACAAACTAAAATTGATGTTATTAGAGATGTAGGAGTGAGCTATGGAAGAGAAAATTTATAGTGTAACAGAGTTTAATAAAATGGTAAAAGGATATATAGATGAAAATCCGAACTTTCAAGAGTTTTTTTTAAAAGGGGAGCTTTCAGGAATAACATATTATAAAAGTGGTCATTTATATTTTACTTTAAAAGATAAACAGAGTCAGATAAAATGCGCGGCATTTAATTATAAATTTAAAAGAATAGCTGAAGATTTAAAAGAGGGAGATTCTGTAAAGATATTTGGAGATGTTGGTTTCTATGAAGCTAGAGGAGATTTTCAGGTATTAGTTAGACATGTACAAAAAGAAGATAAGCTTGGTGAGATGTTTGCAAAGTTAGAAAAGTTAAAGAAGGATTTAGAAAGAGAAGGATTATTCTCGCCATTATTTAAAAAAGTTTTACCTAAATATCCAAAGGCGATAGGAGTTGTAACAGCATATACAGGAGCAGCATTTCATGATATAGTAAATACAGCAAGAAAAAGATTTGAAAATATAGATATTTATATCTATTCAGCTAAAGTTCAAGGGGTAGGAGCTAAAGAAGAGATTGTAAAAGGTATTGAAACATTAAATAAAGTACCAGAAATAGATTTAATTATTGCAGGTAGAGGTGGAGGAAGTGTTGAAGATTTATGGGCTTTTAACGAAGAAGAGGTAACAAGGGCATTTTTTCAAAGTGAAAAACCAATAATATCAGCTGTAGGTCATGAGATAGATAATTTATTATCTGATTTAGTGGCAGACGTTAGAGCAGCAACTCCAACTCAAGCAATAGAAATATCTATTCCTGTAAAAAAAGAGATAGAAAAGCAATTGTTAGAAAAAGAAAAAAGAGTAAAAGATAGTATCAATAGAGTAATAAAAAAGAAAAAAGATGAGATAAAGCAGTTACAAAATAGTTATGTACTAAAGAATTTTATAAAGGCTATAGAGGAAAAAAATCAAATGTTAGTATCAAAAGAGGAAAAACTTGAAGATATTATGAAAAAAATATTTAAAAATAAAAGTCATGAGTTAGAAGTGTGTACAGAAAAAATAATTGCTTTAAATCCTTTAAATGTCTTAAAAAGAGGTTATAGTATAACTAAAATAGGTGATAAAGTAATAAAAGAAAGTTCTCAAGTAAAACTTGGGGATTCAATTGAAACAACTATAAAAAATGGAAAAATAATTAGTAGAATAGAGGAGATTATTTAAAATGAAAAAATTAATAGGAATATTATTTCTTTTTCTTAGTTTAATAGCTTTAGGTGATCAAAGACCACAATATATTCAAAGTCTAGAAAGCCAAATAGCGAGAGAAGATGATAGAGATAAGGCGGCAGTTCTTTTAAAAGAGTATGAAAAATATTTTAAAAGTTATATAAACTCTATAAGTGGAGATGAAAATCAGGTTTTCTATTTAGGAGATCAATATTTTAGAAATAGAAAATATGAAAGAGCAGCACAAATTTTTAGTAGCAATATAGATAGTTCTAGAAATTTGTTTGGAGCAGCAACAAGTTATAGATTTATTGGAGATTATAATAAAGCAATTGATTTTTATAGCGTTGCAATTAGTATTGAGCCTAGTATGAAAGAAGCTTATTTAGGAAGAGGATTAGCATATAGAAATTTAGGGAGATACAATAAAGCAATAGATGATATTCAAATATATATGAACTATGCACCTAGTGTAGAAGGATTTTTAGCTTTAGGAGATATTTACTTGGCTGAAAAGAAAATTGATAGAGCAAGAGAAGTTTTACAAGAAGGAAGAAGATTATATCCACAGTCAAAAGAGATAAGTAATATGTTAACGTCTACATATTCTAGATAAAAGAGGTGACAGATGGAGTGGTATCGATTAAAATTAATGGGTTTGAAAAATAGTAAAATTAGAGCTTTAATGGGATACAATAAACGATATAAAGATATTTTTGCTGATTTAGATAAACTTACAAATATGTTGAATTTGACCACAGACGATACCAGATTGATAGAAAATTCAAAATACTGTGAAAAATATTTGGAGGTTATGGATTATTTAGAGCGAAACAGGATAGGCTTAATTAGTATTAACGATTATAGATATCCTGATAGTTTGAAAAATATAGCAAAACCTCCACTTTTTCTTTTTTATAAAGGAAACATAGAACTTTTAAGTAAAAATAAAATGATTTCCATAGTAGGTACAAGAAGATCAACAAAGTATGGAGAACTTTGTTGTGAAAGAGCAGTTAAAGATTTAGTTGATGGAGAAGTAGTTATTGTAAGCGGATTAGCTTTAGGAATAGATTCAATAGTTCACAAGGAAGTATTAAAGTATAAAGGTAATACTATTGCTGTTTTAGGATGTGGAATAGATATATTTTACCCAAGAACAAATATCAAATTAAGAGATGAGATAGAACGAAAAGGATTAGTGATATCAGAATTTCCAATAGGAATGAGGCCAACACCTAAAAATTTTCCAATAAGAAATAGAATAATAGCTGGCTTATCTAAAGGAACTGTAGTAGTCGAAAGTTCTTCAAAAGGAGGAAGTTTAATAACTGCGAGTATAGCTTTAGAAGAGGGAAGAGATGTTTTTGCTTTTCCTGGAGATGTGACATATCCATTATCCCAAGGATGTAATGAATTAATAAAGTTGTCTCAAGCTAAATTAATAGTATCTGGTGAAGATATATTAAATGAGTACAGCTGGTTAAAAATAAGTGAAGATGGAAAAAAATTAAATAAATTAATTGGAATAAAACTAAAAATATATAGTGTATTAAAAACGAAAATGCATTTAGAAGAAATAAGAAAAGAAGTTTCTTGTGAAACTAGTGAATTATTGAGTAATTTAATGGAATTAGAAATAGAGGGTTATATTCAAAGCTTACCAGCAGGACACTACAGAAGACGTTTATAAATGGGAAACTTGGTACCCTTAGTTGATTTTTTTATCAATTTCTAATATAATTAAGAGCGAATAATGTATATAGAGAAAAAATTAGGGGTGAAAATAGTGGCGAAAAAAAATTTAGTAATAGTGGAATCACCTGCAAAAGCGAAGACTATTGAAAAAATATTGGGGAATAATTTTCATGTTACAGCTTCCTTTGGACATGTAAGAGATTTGCCAAAAAGTAAAATCGGAGTGGATGTGCAAGATGATTTCAAACCTAGCTATTCAACGATAAGAGGAAAGGGAGATGTAATAAAAACTTTAAAGGATCTTGCTAAAAAATCAGATAAAGTATACTTGGCATCTGACCCGGATAGAGAAGGAGAAGCTATTGCGTGGCATATAGCTCAAACATTAAAATTAGATGAAAATGAAGCTAATAGAATAGAGTTTAACGAAATAACAAATGGAGCAATAAGAGAAGCCATAAAAAATCCTAGAAAAGTGGATATAGATAGAGTTAATGCACAACAAGCAAGAAGAATACTTGATAGATTGGTGGGATATGAGATAAGTCCTCTTTTATGGAAGTCAATATCTTCAAATACAAGCGCTGGAAGAGTTCAATCAGTTGCTTTAAAATTAATATGTGATTTAGAGGATAAAATAAAAAAGTTTGTTCCTGAAAAGTTTTGGGATATAAAAGGTGAGTTTGAAAATAAGATGAATCTTTCTCTTTATAAGATAGAAGGAAAAAGATTTGAAAGGGTTACAGATGAGGATATTGTAAAGAATGTTCAATTAACATTGAACTCAGAATATGCAGTTATTAACTCTAAAGTGACTAAAAAATCTAAAAATCCACCATTGCCATTGAAAACAAGTACATTACAGCAATTATCATCATCATATTTAGGTTTTTCAGCATCAAAAACTATGTCTGTAGCCCAAGGATTATATGAAGGGATAAGTATTGATGGAAACCAAAAGGGTTTGATAACTTATATGAGAACAGATTCAACAAGAATATCTGATGAAGCTAAAGAAATGGCAAAAAGTTATATAGTTGAAACTTTTGGAAAAGAGTATTTAGGGAAAGAAGGGGTAAAAAAGAAAAAAGATGAAAAAATTCAAGATGCCCATGAAGCTGTTAGACCAACAGATATCTATTTAGAGCCTGATAAAATAAAGAAGGATTTAGCACCAGATCAATATAAGTTATATAAATTAATATGGGAAAGATTTATGATATCTCAATTGGCGCCAATGCAATATGAGCAGTTTGAAATAATTTTAGAAAATGGAGATTACCAATTTAGAGGAACTTTAAACAAAATAATATTTGATGGATATTATAAAGTATTTAAGGATGAAGAGGAACTACCGCTAGGAGAATTTCCAACAATAAATGAAGGTGATTTCTTAAAACTAAACAAATTACACATAAAAGAGGATTGGACAAAAGCTCCTTCACGATTGACAGAGTCATCTTTAGTTAAAAAATTAGAAGCTGATGGAATAGGTAGACCATCTACATATGCATCAATAATTGAGACTCTAAAGAAAAGAGAGTATGTTGTAATTGAAGGTAAAAGTTTTATTCCAACAGAATTAGGATATGAAATAAAAACGATATTAGAAAAAAACTTTAAAGATATAATGGATGTTAAATTTACAGCTTCTTTAGAAGATGGCTTAGACTTAGTTGAAGAGGGAGAAAGAGATTGGGTTGAAATACTAAAAGATTTCTATTCAAAACTTTCAAAAGATTTAGAGCTTTATAAAATTAAAGTTGAAGAGGAATCAAGCAGAATAATAACTTCAGATGTTCCATGTCCTTGTGGATCTGGAAATATGATTATGAAAAATGGAAGATTTGGAAGATATTTATGCTGTACAGATGAAAATTGTAAAGAGAAATACTCTTTAAAGGGAATTGAAATCCCATTGGAAGATATCAAAAATGGAGATATAAAAGTAAAAGAGCTATTAGAAGAGCAACTGAGAGTTAAGCAGGGTAAACTAACAGATGTATTTTTAAGTAATGGAAATAGATTACTCTTAAAGTTAGGACGTTTTGGTAGCTATTTAGAGAGTGAAAACTTTAAAGAGGACAACGAGAGAGTTTCTTTGCCTGGAGAAGTAAAAAAACTTCTTATGAATGGTTCAATTGAAGAAAAAGATGGAATAGTTCAACTGAAATGGATTATGGATAAAATCCAGAAAGAAGAAGAAGAGATTCTAAAAAATGCTGGAAATTGTGAGAAGTGTGGAAGACCATTTAAAATAGGTAGAGGAAGATGGGGGAAATTCTTGGCTTGTACGGGATACCCTGATTGTAAAAATATAAAGAAATTAGAGAAAGATAAAAAAGAGTAGATAAAAGGACTCGCCTTTGTAGGCGAGACTTTTGTATGTATAAAAAAGGAGAACAGATGACGAATAAAGAAGTAGTAGTAATAGGAGCTGGATTAGCAGGTTCAGAAGCAGCATATCAATTAGCAAAAAATGGAATTAAAGTAAAATTATATGAAATGAGACCAAAAGTTTCAACAGAAGCTCATAAAAGTGAGAAATTTGCAGAGTTAGTATGTAGTAACTCTTTAGGAGGAGATCATTTAGGAAATGCTTCTGGATTAATGAAAGAAGAGCTAAGAAGAATGGGATCTTTACTTATTGAAATTGCAGACGAAGTTAAAGTTCCTGCAGGACAAGCTTTAGCTGTAGATAGAGAAGGATTTTCAGAGAGGGTAACGGAGAAGCTACATTCTATGGAAAATATCGAAATAATAAACGAGGAGTTAAAAGAGATTCCAAAAGATAAAATAGTTATTGTTGCTAGTGGACCATTAACATCAGATGAGTTATCTAAAAATATTGGAAAAACATTAGAACAGGAATATCTATATTTTTACGATGCAGCAGCTCCAATTGTAACGTTAGATTCAATTGATAAAGATAAAGTATTTTTCCAATCAAGATATGACAAAGGAGAGGGAGAATATATTAACTGTCCTATGAATAAAGAAGAGTATGAAGCTTTTTACGAAGCTTTAATATCAGCAGAAAGAGCTCCTTTAAAAAAGTTTGAAGAGGAAAAGTTGTTTGAGGCATGTATGCCTGTTGAGAGAATAGCTCAAAGAGGATTCAAAACATTGTTATTTGGACCATTAAAGCCAAAAGGATTAATAAATCCAAAAACTGGGAAAGAAGAGTTTGCGGTAGTTCAGTTAAGACAAGATGATAAAGATGGAAAGTTATATAACTTAGTAGGATTTCAGACAAATTTAAAGTGGGGAGAGCAAAAGAGAGTATTCTCGATGATACCAGGACTTGAAAATGCTGAATTTGTAAGATATGGAGTTATGCATAGAAATACATTTATAAACTCAACAAAGTTATTAACGCCAGCATTAAATTTAAAAAATAATCAAGATATATACTTTGCAGGACAAATAACTGGTGGAGAAGGATATGTTTGTGCTATTGCTACTGGATTAATGGCGGCAACTAATATTCTTCGAAAAATGGATGGAAAAGAACCATTAGTATTAGATGATAGAAGTTCGATTGGAGCAATTATTAAATATATCACAGAAGAAAAGAAAAATTTCCAACCGATGGGACCTAATTTTGGTGTAATAAAATCTTTAGATGAAAGAATAAGAGATAAAAAAGAGAAATATAATAAAATATCAAAAATAGCTTTAGATTATTTAGATGAAAAGTTAAATCAAGAGAAATAAAAGGAGTTTGAGATGGATACTCTTAATTTATTAGGGGATATAAAAGAGTTTTTATATCATTGTGAATTCGCAAAAGGAAAGAGCTTAAATACAATAAAGTCATTAAGAATAGATCTATATAGATTTAATGAATATATTATAAAATGTAATGATTTGAAAAAAATTTCTGATATAGATGGATTTAATTTTAGAGAGTTTTTAGTAGAGCTTCAAGGGTGTGATATAGGAAAGAGATCTTTAAATAGAAAAATTTCATCTATAAAATCATTTTTTAAATATTTGAAGGATACGGGGAAAATAAAAAGTAATCCAGCTCAATTAATAGTAGCGCCAAGCTATGATAGGGGAATTCCTGAAGTTCTTGAATTAGAAGAGATAATAAGATTTAGAAAAGCAATAGAGTTAAAAAATTATCATAGTTTGAGAGATAGGTTGATTATAGAGCTTCTTTATTCAAGTGGAATAACATCGCAAGAATTATTAGGTTTAGGTGAAGATGTTTTTAATCTAGAGAATAGGGAAGTTGTTGTAACGAGTTTTAAAAAATATAGAACTGTATTTTTTAGCGAAAGAACAAAAAATTTTTTTAAAAGATATATAACAGCTAAAAAGGAGAAATTAGGGTCTAAGTATAGTAAAGAGATACTTTTTGTTAATGGATCTGGTGGGAGATTAACTGATCGTTCATTAAGGAGACTTATAGATAGATACAGTGTTAAAGCAGGAATAACAAAGGAGATAAGTCCACATAGTTTTAGACATACATTTGCTGTCCATATGCTAGAACATGGTATTAGTTTATTGCAGTTACAAAAATTATTAGGTCACTCAAATTTAGATTCAACAAAAATATATTTAGAAGCTTTAGAGAAAAAAAGAAGAAAAGAACTGTCTAAAGAGATAGAAATAAAGTGATAGAAAAATATTAATATTATAAATTGAAGGAGAGTTTATGACGAAAAAATGTATAGGATGTGGAATTGAACTTCAAGGAGAGAATCCTAATTCTAATGGATATTTGCCGAAATCAGTTTTAGAAGGAGATAATAAAGAATTACTTTGTCAAAGATGTTTTAAGATAAAAAATTATGGACAATATATTCCTATAAAAATGACAAAAGAGGATTATAGACAAGAAGTTAAAAAAAGTTTAGCAGAAGCAGATGTAGCAATACCTGTTTTTGATATTATTGATTTTGAAGGGTCATTTGATGATGAGATTCTTGATATTTTAAGAGAAATGGAATCAATTGTTGTAATTAATAAGTTAGATTTAATACCGGATGAGAAACATCCATCAGAAGTTGCAGATTGGGTTAAAGGAAGATTAGGAGAAGAGGGAATTTCTCCATTGGATATAGCTATAGTAAGTTCTAAAAATGGATATGGAATAAATGGAATATTTAAGAAAATCAAGCATTTTTATCCTAATGGAGCCAAAGCTTTAGTTCTAGGGGTAACAAATGTTGGAAAATCTAGTATTATAAATAAGCTTATAGGTGCTAAAAGAGTAACAGTATCAAAATTTCCAGGAACAACTTTAAAAAGTGTAAAAACAGAGATTCCATTCTCGAAAATAACTTTAATTGATACTCCAGGATTAATTCCTAGTGGAAGATTTTCTGATTTTGTATGTCAAGAGTGTAATCAAAATATAATTCCTGCTAACGAAATTTCAAGAAAAACTTATAAAGTTCAAGAGGATAGAGTTATATTAATTGGTGGAATGATTCAAATGAGAGTTTTAAACGATGACGATTTAAAACCTATATTTTCATTATATGCATCTAAAGATGTAACATTCCATGAAACAAACGTAGAAAAAGCAAAAGAGTTAATGCAAAAAGCAGACTTTTTAACTCCGCCGTGTGAAAAATGTAGAGATGAATTTAACTCTTTAGAAAAAGATGTTGAAGTTTATACAGTTGAAACAGGGGAAGAGTTAGTTTTTAAAGGACTAGGATGGTTATCTGTAAAAAGAGGGCCTTTAAAAGTGGAAATAACATCACCAAAAGGTGGGGAAATAATTATTAGAGAAGCTTTTATAAAGCCAAAAAGATAAAAATGAGGTTCTAAAGGGATGGAAAAAGACGGAAGAATAACTACTCTAAATTGGATTATAAATATAGCAGTAACAATTTTATTTATCTATCTTGCTATGAGAGGAATCGATGATTTAACAGGAACGTACAAAATTGATGAAACAGTGAGAAGTACAAAAGAACTTAGAATAGCTTTAGAGAAATACTATCAATTGACAGGGAGTTATCCTGAGTTAACAAAACCTGGGGTAAATATGAACTTGCACCTTTTAGATTATGTGGATGAAAAAGGACAGAAGATATCTTTTGCAGATATCTATGGACGAAAAACTTTGGCTAAGACTTATGGTAGTAACTCAATAATTGCATCAAATGAAGTTTATGATGTACAAGATTTTGAAAATACAAATAAAAATGGTGGTTGGAATTATAATTATTCTCAAAGAACAGGAGAGATTCATCCTAATTTGCCTGAGGATATTTATATAGAAAAAGTAAACTGGATTAGACAGTAGAACATGAATGGAGGAAAATAAATGTACGATATTATATTTTTAGGTGGAGGACAAGCTGGGGTTTTTGGAGCTTACGAAGCTATTAAAAAGAATAAGGATTTAAAGATTTTAGTTTTAGACAAAGGTAGAATGTTAACACAAAGAGTTTGTCCAAAAGAAAAGCTAGGAACATGTGTAAAGTGCCCAACTTGTGCAATAATTTATGGAGTTTCAGGGGCTGGAGCTTTTTCAGATTCTAAATTCAATATGGATTATAGAGTTGGTGGGGATGTTCATGTTTTAACTGGAAAAGTAATTGTAAATGAAACGATTCAATATGTAGCAAATATATATAAAGACTTTGGATTTGATGAAAAACCATCTGGTTTAGAGTACAATCAAGTTATGTTAGATTTAAAGAAAAGATGTATTGAAAATAATGTACAATTAGTAGATACACCAACAATGCACTTAGGAACAGACGGATCAAGAGAACTATATACAAAATTAGTAAATTCTCTATTAGAAAAAGGTGTAGAGTTTATAACTGAAAGATCTGCTGAAGGATTAATAATAGAAAATGGTGAAATAAAAGGAGTAACTGTAAAAAATAAAAAAGATGAAGTTGAAAATTACTTTGCAGAAAATGTTGTAATTGGACTTGGAAGAAGTGGTGCAAAAAAACTGATGGAAATGTGTGAGGAGTCAGGAGTATCATATGAGACAGGTGCAGTTGATTTAGGTGTAAGAGTAGAGATACCTGATTTAGTAATGAAAGATATTAATGAAAATTTCTATGAGGCAAAGATGATTTATCATACAACAAAATATAGAGATAAAATGAGAACTTTCTGTTCAAATCCAAGTGGATTTATAGCTGCAGAAAAGCATAGTGATGATGTAGTACTAGCAAATGGTCATGCATACAAAGATAAGAAATCTCAAAATACAAATTTAGCTTTATTATGTACAAAAACATTTACACAGCCATTTAAGCAACCATTTGAGTATGCAACAGCTATAGCAAAGATGTCATCAATGTTAACTGGTGGAAAGATATTAATGCAATCTTATGGTGATTTAAAAGTAGGAAGAAGATCAACAGACGAGTCTATAGCTAGATTAAATATAATTCCAACAACAGAAGATTATGTAGCTGGAGATATAGCTTTAGCATGTCCAAAGAGAATTTTAGATAATATTATAGAATTTATAGAAGTTCATGATAAAATAACTCCCGGATTTGCATCAAGTGATTTATTACTATATTTCCCTGAGATAAAGTTTAGAAGTACAAGAATAAAAATAGATGCTAATATGGAAACTAATATAAAAGGATTATATGCAGCAGGAGACAGCTCAGGATATGGAAGTGGATTAAATATAGCTGCAGTAATGGGGATACTAGCCGTAAGACATATAATTTCTAAATAATTTGGAGGACTATAATGGGATTTTTTAATAAACTTTTCGGTAGAAAAAAAGAGGATAAAGTCGAAGAACAAGAAGAAAAGTTAGAAAAAGAAATAGTAAAAGAAGAACTAGAATCTTTTGAAGAACAAAAAGAAGAGAAAATAGACGAAGAAGAGAAAATAGATGAAGCTGTAGAAAACGCTATTAATGATGAAGAAAAGGAAGAATCAATAATAGAGCATGAAGAAATAAAAGATGAGGTAGTATACGTAGAAAAACCAAAAGTTGAAAAAAGAAGCTTTTTTACATCTTTAAAAGAAAAACTATTTAAATCAAGAGAGGGATTATTTGGAACTTTAAAAAATATTTTTACAGGAAAGTCAATAGTAGACGGTGAAATGTATGAAGAGTTAGAAGATACTTTAGTACAATCAGATATTGGTATTGAAATGACTTTGAAGATAGTAAAAGATTTAAAAGCTGAAGTGAAAGCTAGAGGTGTTAAAAAACCTGAAGATGTATACCCAGTATTAAAAGATGTACTAGAAGGATATTTGATTACGGAAAATACTAAATTAGATATTCAACCTGGAAGAATGAATGTAATACTAATAGTTGGGGTAAATGGAGTTGGAAAAACTACAACTATTGGAAAAATTGCAGCTAAATTAGTTAAGGATGGTAAAAAAGTTGTAATAGGTGCAGCAGATACGTTTAGAGCAGCAGCAGTTGAGCAATTAGAAGAATGGGTAAAAAGAGCTGGTGCTGAGATTGTAAAACATCCAGAGGGCGCAGATCCAGGAGCAGTTGTTTTTGATACTTTAAAGGCTGGAGAAGATAAAAATGCTGATGTTGTAATTATTGATACTGCAGGAAGATTACACAATAAAAATAATCTAATGAAAGAGTTAGAGAAAATAAATAATATCATAAAGAAAAAAATAGGAGATCAACCTTATGAATCAATTTTAGTTTTAGATGGAACTACAGGACAAAATGGGTTGATTCAAGCAAGAGTATTTAATGAAGTAACAAAATTAACAGGGTTTATTGTCACTAAATTAGATGGAACAGCTAAGGGAGGAATACTATTTAGTATCTCTGAAGAACTTAAAAAACCTATAAAATATATAGGTGTAGGAGAGGGAATAGAGGATTTAAGAGAATTTAATAGTAAAGAGTACATACAAGCTATTTTTGACTAATATATTAAAAAAAATAGAATTTCTGTTGTAAATATATATAAAATTTGTTAATATATAGTTGAAAATTATGAGCACTATTACAGTATAGTTAAAAATGTGCAATTTATTTAATAAAAATCAAGGAGGACTTAAAGTGAGCATTATAGTTCAAATTAAAGAAAAAGCAAAAACTTTAGGAAACAAAATAGTTCTTCCTGAGGCTACTGATGAGAGAGTAATCAGAGCGGCTGCAGGAGTAGTTGAGGAGAAGTTAGGAACTCCAGTATTAGTAGGAAATGTAGAAACAATAAAAACATTTGCTGCAAATTTAGGAGTATCTTTAGATGGTGTTGAAATTATCGATCCAAAAACTACTGAGAAATTAGCTTCATATGTTGAGAAACTTTGTGAGTTAAGAGCAAAAAAAGGAATGACTCCAGAAGAGGCAGAAAGATTATTAACAACTGATGTTAACTTCTTTGGTGCTATGATGGTTAAAATGGGAGATGTAGCTGGAATGGTTTCAGGATCAGATTCACCTACAGCAAATGTTTTAAGAGCTGGATTACAAGTTGTTGGAACAAAGCCAGGAGTAAAAACAGTATCATCAGTATTTTTAATGGAGTTAAAGCATAATATAGAAACTTACGGAGAAATCTTAGTATTTGGAGATTGTGCTGTAATCCCTGAACCTACATCAGAGCAATTAGCTGATATCGCATCAGAAGCAGCTGTAACAGCAGCTACAGTAGCTGGATTAGATCCAAAAGTTGCACTTATGTCATTCTCTACAAAAGGATCAGCAAAGCATGATTCAGTAGATGTTGTAAAAAGAGCAGGAGAAATTTTAAGAGAAAGAAATGCAGATTTTGCATTTGAAGAGGAGTTACAAGCAGATGCTGCTTTAGTAGCATCAGTAGGAGTTAAGAAAGCGCCAAACTCTAAAGTAGCAGGAAAAGCTAATGTATTAATATTCCCTAACTTAGCAGCAGGAAATATTGGATATAAATTAGTTCAAAGATTAGCTAATGCAGAAGCATATGGTCCTTTAATTCAAGGATTAGCAGCTCCAATAAATGATTTATCAAGAGGATGTTCAGTTAAAGATATCGTAGATTTAGCTGCAATAACTTCAGTACAAGCTGGAAAGTAATAGACGATAATTTAAATTAAGGTAAAAATTTGTAAGGAGTTTTATCTCCTTACAAATCAAATATATTAAAATAAAAAATAAAATTAAGGTGGTAAATTTAATGAAAGTTTTAGTTATTAACTGTGGTAGTTCATCTCTAAAGTACCAATTATTAAATCCTGAATCAGGAGAGCTTTTTGCAATTGGACTTTGTGAAAGAATAGGAATCGAAGGATCAAAAATGGAGTATGAAACTCCAGCTAACGATTTTGAAATCGAAATAAAGCAAGATATGCCAACTCATAAGGAAGCTTTAGAGTTAGTAATAAGTGCTATTACAAATCCAGAATATGGAGTAATAAAATCAGTAGAAGAGATTGACGCAATTGGTCACAGAGTAGTACACGGTGGAGAGAAATTTGCTTCATCAGTATTAGTAACTCCAGAAGTTATGGCAGCTATGGAAGAGTGTTCAGAGTTAGCACCATTACACAACCCTGCAAACTTATTAGGAATTAGAACAATGCAAGAGTTAATGCCAGGAAAGCCAAATGTTGGAGTATTCGATACATCATTCCACCAAACAATGCCAAAAGAAGCATACATGTATGCATTACCATATGAGGATTATACAGAATTAAAAGTTAGAAAGTACGGATTCCACGGAACATCTCATAAATTTGTTTCAGGAGTAGCTCAAGAGTTATTAGGAAATCCAGCTGAATCAAAAATAATCGTTTGTCACTTAGGAAACGGTGGATCAATATCTGCAGTTAAAAATGGTAAATGTATTGATACAACTATGGGATTAACTCCATTACAAGGAATTATGATGGGAACTAGATGTGGAGATATCGATCCAGCAGCAGTTTTATTCATAAAGAACAAAAGAGGATTATCAGATAAAGAAATGGATGATAGAATGAATAAGCAATCTGGAATCTTAGGAGTATTTGGAGAATCTTCAGACTGTAGAGATATGGAAATTGCTGCAGCAGCAGGAAATGAAAGAGCATTATTAGCTGAGAATATGTTCGCTTACAAAATAAGAGGATATGTTGGAAACTATGCAGCTCAAATGGGTGGAGTAGACGCAATTTGCTTCACAGGAGGAATTGGAGAGAATTCTGGAAAAGTTAGAGAAGATGTTTTAAGAGGATTAGAGTTTATTGGAGTTGAATTAGATAAAGAAGTTAACTCTAAGAGACAAAAAGGAAATGTTCTTTTAACTAAAGAAACATCTAAGGTAAAAGCATTCAAAATACCTACAAATGAAGAGTTAGTAATAGCTAGAGATACTTACGAGATTGTAAACGCTACAAAGTAATAAGTGTTAAAGGCTGTTTAAAAAATAAACATATTAGTCAGTAAAAATTATATTTGGTTGAATTAGTTTAAAAATTTCTTAAAAAAATCGATAACTTTAATTGACAATTAATAAGAATACTCGTAAAATAGAGTTAACTTTAGAGTCAATTAAAAAAGGGAGGACAATTCAAATGGCTAAAAAAATGCAAACTATGGATGGTAACCAAGCTGCAGCATATGCATCATATGCTTTTACAGAAGTAGCAGGTATTTATCCAATAACTCCATCATCGCCAATGGCTGAGTACACTGACGAGTGGGCATCAAGAGGAATGAAAAATATGTTTGGAGTTCCAGTAAAAGTTGTTGAAATGCAATCAGAGGCAGGAGCAGCTGGAACAGTTCACGGATCTTTACAGGCAGGAGCTTTAACTACAACATATACAGCATCACAAGGATTACTATTAAAAGTGCCTAATATGTATAAAATAGCTGGAGAACTTTTACCAGGAGTTATCCACGTATCAGCAAGAGCGTTAGCAGCACAAGCGTTATCAATATTTGGTGATCACCAAGACGTTTATGCAGCTAGACAAACTGGATTTGCTATGTTATTTGAGAGCTCAGTACAAGAAGTAATGGATTTATCAGGAGTTGCACACTTAGCAGCTATTAAATCAAGAGTTCCTTTCATGAATATATTTGATGGATTCAGAACTTCACACGAAATTCAAAAAGTTGAAGTAATGGACTTTGATGTATTCAAGAGATTAGTAGATATGGATGCTATTAAAGCTTTCAGAGAAAGAGCTTTAAACCCAGAGCACCCAGTAACAAAAGGAACAGCTCAAAACGACGACATCTACTTCCAAACTAGAGAAGTACAAAATAAATTCTACGATGCAGTACCTGCAATTGTAGCAAATTATATGGAAGAAATTTCAAAAGTAACTGGAAGAGATTATAAGCCATTTAACTATTATGGAGCACCAGATGCAGAGCATATTGTTATTGCTATGGGATCTGTTTGTGAAACATTAATAGAAACAGTTGATTATTTAGTAGGAAAAGGAGAGAAAGTAGGACTTATAAATGTTCACTTATACAGACCATTCTCTGCTGAATATTTCTTCAATGTATTCCCTAAGACAGTTAAGAAAATTGCTGTACTAGATAGAACAAAAGAACCTGGAGCATTAGGTGAGCCATTATACATGGACGTTAGAGGATTATTCTACGGAATGGAAAACGCTCCAGTAATCGTAGGTGGAAGATATGGATTATCTTCAAAAGATACAACACCAGCTCAAATGAAAGCTGTATTTGATAACTTAAAGCAAGCTGAGCCAAAAGATGGATTTGTAGTTGGAATCAATGATGACGTTACTTTCAAATCTCTTGAAGTTGGACCAAGCATTGAAACAGGAGCAGAAGGAGTAAGAGAGTGCTTATTCTTTGGACTTGGATCAGATGGAACAGTTGGAGCTAACAAAAACTCAATTAAAATTATTGGAGATAAAACAGATTTATATGCACAAGGATACTTTGCATATGACTCAAAAAAATCTGGAGGATCAACAAGATCTCACTTAAGATTTGGTAAACATCC
This sequence comes from uncultured Cetobacterium sp., assembly GCF_947038635.1. GTDB lineage: Bacteria > Fusobacteriota > Fusobacteriia > Fusobacteriales > Fusobacteriaceae > Cetobacterium_A. The sequence goes on from NZ_CAMQXC010000009.1 coordinate 27,113, forward strand.
AATTAAATCAACTTACTTAGTATCATCACCAAACTTCGTAGCTTGTTCAGTACCAGCATACTTAACTCAATACGATATGATTGGTGGATTAAAGCAAGGTGGAACATTCTTACTAAACTGTGTATGGGATAAAGATGAAGTTGTAGCTCATTTACCAAATTCAGTTAAGAAACAATTAGCTGAGAAAAATGCTAAGTTCTACATCATAAATGCTAACAAATTAGCAGCAGAAATTGGATTAGCAGGAAGAACTAACACAATAATGCAATCAGCATTCTTTAAGTTAGCAGATGTTATTCCATTTGAAGATGCACAAACTTACATGAAGCAATATGCTGAAAAGTCATATGCTAAAAAAGGTGACGCAATTGTAAAAATGAACTATGAGGCTATTGATAAAGGAGCTGGAGAATTAGTTCAAATTACAGTTGATCCTTCATGGGCTAACTTAACAACTGAAGTTGTTGCAGAAAAAGGAGCTTGCTCTTGTACAGGATGTGGATGTGGATCAACATCTAAGTTAGAATCATTTGTAGAGAAAATTGCAAAACCTATAAATGCTTTAAAAGGTGAGGAATTACCAGTTTCTACATTCTTAGGATATGAGGATGGAACATTTGAGAACGGAACAACAGCTTTTGAGAAAAGAGGAGTTGCAGTAAACGTTCCTGAGTGGAAATCTGAAAATTGTATCCAATGTAACCAATGTTCATATGTTTGTCCACACGCAGTTATAAGACCATTCTTAATGACAGCTGAGGAAAAAGCAGGAGCACCAAACGAGTTAAAAACAAAAACTCCAATTGGAAAAGGATTAGAAGGATTAGAGTATAAAATCCAAGTATCTCCATTAGATTGTACAGGATGTGGATTATGTGCTAACGTATGTCCAGCTAAAGAGAAAGCTTTAGTTATGGTACCTATCGGACAAGAAGTTGAAAAGGGAGAGCAAGAAAATGCTGATTACTTATTCAACGAAGTAACATATAAAGATGAGTTTATGCCAAAAACATCAGTAAAAGGATCACAATTTGCACAACCATTATTCGAGTTCCACGGAGCTTGTGGAGGATGTGGAGAAACTCCTTATATTAAAGCAATAACTCAACTATTTGGAGACAGAATGATGATAGCTAACGCTACAGGATGTTCTTCAATTTATGGAGGATCAGCACCATCAACTCCATATACAACAAATAGCTGTGGAGAAGGACCATCATGGGGTAACTCATTATTTGAGGATAACGCAGAGTTTGGATACGGAATGGCAACAGCTGTTGAAACAATGAGAGATAGAATCCAAACAATAATGGAAGAGAATATGGCAAATGTTTCTCCAGAAGTTGCAGCAATGTTCGCTGAATGGATTGAAAATAGAGCAGATGGAAATAAAACTAAAGAGATTAGAAATAGATTAGTTCCAGCTTTAGAAGCATGTAACTGTGGAGTATCAACAGAGATTTTAGAGTTAAAGCAATATCTTGTTAAAAAATCACAATGGATATTTGGAGGAGACGGATGGGCTTATGACATCGGTTATGGAGGATTAGACCACGTTTTAGCTTCTTCAGATGACGTTAACGTTTTAGTAATGGATACAGAGATTTACTCTAACACAGGTGGACAAGCGTCTAAATCAACTCAAACAGGAGCAGTAGCAAAATTCGCAGCTGCAGGAAAACCTAATAAGAAGAAAGATTTAGCAGCTATCGCAATGTCTTATGGACATATCTATGTTGCACAAGTATCTATGGGAGCTAACCAAGCTCAATACTTAAAAGCAATTGCTGAAGCTGAGGCATATCCAGGACCATCATTAATCATAGCTTATGCACCTTGTATCAGTCATGGATTAAAGAATGGAATGGGTAACAGTCAACTTGAGATGAAAAAAGCTACTGAGTGTGGATACTGGCCAATATTCAGATACAATCCATTATTAGAGAAAGAAGGAAAGAACCCTCTTCAAATCGATTGTAAAGAACCTAATTGGGATAATTACAATGATTATCTAATGGGAGAAGTTAGATATGCTACATTAGCAAAATCTAAGCCAGAGCATGCAAAAGATTTATTTGCTAAAAATAAATCAGAGTCTCAAAGAAGATGGAGACAATACCAAAGACTTGCATCATTAGACTTCACAGCTGAAGCTAAGTAATTCTTTGAAATTTAGAGATAAGGTAGAAGTACCTTATCTCTTTTTTTATTACAAAACTTTTTTGTAAATTAGCATATTATTTGGTATAATTAAGAGTAAGTAGTAAAAAAGAAAGGGTGAAAAAATGAAGATATCTGTTGCAATGATAACCTTTAATGAAGAAAAAATATTGAGAAAAACTTTAGAATCAGTTAAAGGATTAGCGGATGAAATAGTTATTGTAGACAGTGGGTCAACAGATGCTACAAAAAGTATAGCCGAAGAATTTGGTGCAAAATTTTATATAGAATCTTGGAAAGGTTATGGACCACAAAGAAATTTAGCTATAGAGAAGTGTGAAAATGAATGGATTTTAAATATAGATGCTGATGAAGAAATATCAGAAGAGTTAAAAAAAAAGATAAAAGAAATAACATCAGATATCAACAATAAGAAAGAGATTTTTAAAATAAATAGACTTTCAGTTTGTTTTGGAAAGCAAATAAAATATGGCGGATGGGGAACATCTTATGCAATAAGATTATTTAAAAAAGGTTCTGGAATATTCAATGACAATATGGTTCATGAAGAATTTAAAGCAAATAAAGAAATTTTTAAAATAAAAGAAAATATATATCATCATTCATATTTAACTATGGAAGATTATTTCAATAGATTTAATAGATACACAACAGAAGGTGCAAAGGACTATTATAAAAAAAATAAAAAAGTAAGTGTATTAGATATATTGATAAATCCAATATATAAATTTTTAAAAATGTACATTTTTAGATTAGGATTTTTAGATGGTATTGAAGGCTTTGTCATAGCATCAACAAGTTCAATGTATTCTATGATAAAATATTTTAAACTGAGGGAGATGTATAAGAATGGCTCATACTTACAAAAGAATAATAATAGCAAGAACGGATAAAATAGGTGACTTAATTCTATCAATTCCTAGTTTTTTTATGATTAGAAAAATGTATCCTGAAGCTGAAATAACTTTATTAGTGAGAAATTATAACTATAATATAGTAAAAAATTTACCATATATAAATAGAGTTGTTCAAATAGATAGATATAGACAAAAAGAACTTTTAGAAAAAATAAAATATTTTAATGCTGATGTTTTTATAGCTTTATATGTTGATAATTTTGTAATGGAATTAGCAAAAGCAAGTAAAGCTAAAATAAAAATAGGACCGCTATCAAAAATAAAATCTTTTTTTACGTTTAATAAAGGTGTTTTACAAAAAAGATCTAAATCAATAAAACATGAAGCAGAATACAATTTAGATTTGATAAAAAAACTTGATAAAAAACTTTTTGAAGATAGATTTGAAATAAATACTCAGATTTTTTTAGATAAAAGTAATTTAGAAGCTGCTGAAAAATTTTTCAAAGATAATAGTATTGGAGATAAAGTGTTAGTTGTAAATCCATTTATGGGTGGTTCTGCAAAAAACATAACAGATGAGCAGTATGCAGATATTTTAAGAGAAGTTATAGATAGAGAAAAAAATATTGATGTGATTGTAACAGCACACATTTCAGATGAAGAGAGAGGATTAAAGCTTTTAGAAAAAGTAGGAAGAGATAAAGTATATCTTTTTGCTAATGGAGGAGAACTTCTAAATATAGGGGCAGTTATAAATAGAGCTAAAGTTTATTTTGGTGGCTCAACAGGACCAACTCATATAGCAGGATCTTTACAAAAAAGTATTGTAGCTTTATATCCTAAAAAGGCAACTCAAAGTCCTATGAGATGGGGTGTTTTTGGTAATGAAGACGTTACATATGTAATACCAGATGAAAATATAAAAGAAAATTATAAACATAAAAATTTTGATTCATATAATGAAAATATAAAAGAAAAAATAGTTCAGGCAATAATAGAGAGATTGGAGAGATAACGTGAAAATATTAGTAATACACACAGCTTTTATAGGAGATATTGTATTATCAACACCATTATTAAAAAGAATAAAGGAAGTATATCCAGAAGCAAAAATTACTTATGTAACAACTCCTATTGGTGCTACTATTTTGAGAAACAATCCAAATATAACAGAGATAATAGAATATGATAAAAGAGGAAGCCATTCAGGAATTAAAGGATTGTTAGCTTTAGGTAGAAGATTGAGATATGAAAATTTCAATGTAGTTTTAACACCTCATAGATATTTAAGAAGTTCTATTTTAGCATGGTTAACAAGATCTCCTAAGAGAATTGGTTATGATATAGCAAGTGGGTCTTGTCTATTCACTGATAAAATAAGCTATGATAAGAGTAAACATGAAGTAGATAAACTACTATCATTTATAGGAGAGGTTCCAGATAATTCAAGAAAAAAATATCCAATAGAGTTATATCCAAGTAAAAAAGATATTGATGTAGTTGATAAGATTTGGAATGAAAATAAATTTAATAATCAAGAGATTATAGCAATAGCTCCTGGAAGTAAATGGTTTACAAAAAAGTGGCCTTTAGAATATTTTAATGAAGTAATTCGTTTGTTGATAGAGAATGGTAATAAAGTTGTTGTTATTGGTGGCAAAGATGAATTATATCTAAATGTAAATATTCAGCAAGGTGTTTTAGATTTAAGAGGAAAAACAACATTGTTAGAGTTAGCAGAGGTTTTAAAAAGAGTAAAAGTAGTTTTAACAAATGATTCATCACCAATACATATAGCATCTGCTTTTAACAAAACTTCAATTCTTGCAATTTTTGGACCAACTGTAAAAGAGTTTGGATTTTTTCCATGGAGTGAAAATAGTGAAGTTTTAGAAATTGAAAATCTTTCGTGTAGACCGTGTGCAATACATGGAGGAGATAAGTGTCCAAAAGGTCATTTTAAATGTATGTTAGATATAAAGCCAAAACAAGTCTATGAAAAAATTCTACAAATTTTGAAGAGGGTGTAATGGAAAAAATATTATGTAATAGTGAAGTAGATTTTAATTTAGTTAATAAAATTAAAAGAGAAGAGTTTAAAGTTATTAAAGATTTAAAAAACGATAACAGAAGCAAAGTTACGTTAATCGATATTGATGGAAACAAATATGTTTATAAAATTCCTAAAGAAAAGAATAACCGTATATGGCAAAGAATAACTTCTTTAATTAGAGGAAGTGAAAGTAAAAGAGAATATGAAAATTATTTAAGAATAAAAGAAAATGGTTTTAAAGGACCTATCCCTATAATGTATTGGGAAAGGAAAAATTTTGGAATATGTGTTGATTCATTTTTAGTAAGTTCATATTTATCTGGAAAACCAGCGACTCAAAAAAATTTAAAAATAGTAGAAAAAGAACTGAGAAAAATACATGCTAAAGGTTATTTACATGGAGATTCTCAATTGAGTAATTTTATAGTAGAAAATAATGAAATTTATTTAATAGATGCAAAATTAATAAAAAATAAATATGCAAAAGCAGGAGAAACCTATGAATTTATATATTTAGAAGAAAGTTGTCATAAAGAGATTGATATTTATGATAAAAATACTCTAAGTTATAAATTAGCAAAAAGTTTAAATAGTTACCTGCATTGGATTGGAAGAGTGAAAAAAGCAATTCGAAGAAAGGAAAGATAAATTGAGAGTTTTAATAATAAGACTTAGTTCTATAGGAGATGTAATACTGACTACTCCTGTTTTAAAAGAACTGAAAAAAAAATATCCAGATATAATTATAGATTTTTTAGTTATGGAAAATTTCAAAGATGCAATATCAGGATGTCCTTATATAGATAATTTAATTTTATTTAATAAAACAAAACATGATGGTTTAAAAAACATGATAGCATTTGGAAAAAAATTAAAATTAAATAATTACGATTATGTATTTGATTTACATGCTAAAGTGAGATCAAAAGTTATAAGTAATACAATTGGAAGTAAAACATATACGTATAAAAAAAGAAGTTTATTAAAAAGTATTTTAGTTAAAACTAAGGCAATAAAGTATAAAGTTGATGATACAATTATTAGAAATTATTTTGGTGCTTTTAAAGTTTTGGGATTAGAGTATAAAAGTGAAGATTTAACTTTTAGTTTTGAAAAAAAAGATTTAGAAAAATTAGAAACACTTTGTATAGAATACGACAACGTTCCGATGATAGCCCCAGGAGCTTCAAAGGAAACTAAAAAATGGACAAAAGAAGGATTTGCACAATTATCAAAACTACTTTATAATAAATATGGAAAGAAGCCAATTATAATAGGAGCAAAAAATGAGTATGAAATGTGTGAAGAAATTAAAAATCTTGCAGATGGGTTTGCTATAAATTTAGCTGGAAAATTAACTTTAAAAGAAAGTGGAGCACTACTTTCAAAAGCCAGATTTTTAGTTACGAATGATTCGGGGCCATTTCATATAGCAAGAGGAGTTAAATGTCCAACATTTGTTATATTTGGTCCAACTAGTCCAGGAATGTTTGAATATGATGAGAATAATACATTAATCTATTTAAATGAACCTTGTTCACCTTGTAGTTTACATGGAGATAAAGTGTGCCCACAGAAACATTTTAATTGCATGAAAAAATTAAATGCAGAAATGGTTATGAAAGTAATAGAAAAAAATGGGAGGTAATTGAATATGGCAAAAAAATCAGTAGATACAACAACAGATAAGTCAAAAGCTTTAGAAACAGCATTAAAGCAGATAAGAAAAGATTTTGGAGAAGGATCAATAATGAAACTTGGAGAAAACCAAGGTATGAATATTGAAGTTATTCCAACAGGGAGTATAAATTTAGATTTAGCTCTTGGTTTAGGAGGCGTTCCTAGAGGAAGAATTATAGAAGTATATGGTGCAGAGAGTTCAGGAAAAACAACAATAGCATTACACATAGTAGCTCAAGCACAAAAAATGGGAGGAGTAGCAGCATTTATAGATGCTGAACATGCATTAGATCCAGTATATGCAAAAGCTTTAGGTGTAGACGTGGAAGAATTATTAATTTCACAACCAGATTTTGGAGAGCAAGCGTTAGAAATTGCAGATATGTTGGTTAGATCAGGAGCAATTGATGTTATAGTTGTTGACTCTGTAGCAGCTTTAGTTCCAAAAGCAGAGATTGATGGAGAGATGTCAGACCAACAAATGGGTCTTCAAGCTAGATTGATGTCAAAAGCTTTAAGAAAATTAACAGGATCTATAAATAAATCAAAGACAACAATGATATTTATAAATCAAGTTAGAGATAAAATTGGTGGATTTAGTTTTGGACCTCAAACAACTACAACAGGTGGAAAAGCTCTTAAATTCTACTCTTCAGTAAGAATGGAAGTTAAAAGAGTTGGAAGTGTAAAACAAGGTGAAGAAGTTATAGGTAATGAAACAGTAGTAAAAGTTACAAAAAATAAGGTAGCTCCTCCGTTTAAAGAAGCTAAATTCCAAATTATGTACGGTAAGGGAATTTCTAGAGTAGGAGAAATTTTAGATATGGCCTTAGACAATGATATAGTTGCAAAATCTGGAGCTTGGTTCAGTTTTGGTGATATTAGACTAGGACAAGGAAAAGAAAATGTAAAGGCTAGATTAGAAACTGAACCAGAATTATTAGCAGCAATTGAAGAAAAAATAAACCAACTTCTAGAAAAAAATACAATAGTACTACATACATCAGAGGGAGAAGAAGTTGAAGCTGAAGAGATTACTGAAGAATAAGTATCTCTTTGAAAATGGATTGAGTATAGGTCTGAATAATGAAATAATAAACAAATATGATTTAAAAAGGAGAGAGGAGCTATCTCACGAGGAATACTTACAAGTGTTAGAGTTAGCTGCTCTCTCTACTTCATATTATTATTTAGCTAAAAGAGATTATACCAAAAAAGAGATATATAATAAATTGCTACAAAAATATTGGGAAAAAAATCCAATAGTAAAAGTTATAAAAAGATTAGAAGAAGCTGGTTATATTGATGATAAAGAATTTGCTATATCATATGTAAAAACTAAAAAATGTGGTAAGAAAAAAATAATATATGATTTAAAATTAAAAGGAATAACTTCTGAAATTATAGAAGAAGCACTAAGTTTTTATGAAGAGGAAGATGAGTTAGAAGAATTATCTAGAGCGTGGGATAAACTAGGAGAAAAAGAGGAGCAAAAAAAAATAGCCTCTCTTATGAGAAAAGGATTTTCGTATAGCGATATAAAAAGAGTTATAATCAAAAAAAGGGAGGAAGAATGTTAACATTATTAAAAGTTACATTAGTAGCACTACTAAATTTTATGTATTTAACGTTATTTAAATCTAGTAAGATAAAAAAAATGTCTAAAGATAAAGCTCCATTTGCCGCAAGAAAAGAGTTGAAAAAGCTTTCTGAAAGAATAGTAAAAGCAGCTAAAATAGATTTAGAAGTAGTATATTTAGATGAGATAGCATATAAAAAGATGAAGCTAGAGGATGGAATAGTGATAGTAGCAAATCACGCAAGTAATTTAGATATACCAGTTATAGTTACAGCTTTAAGTATACCAGTAGGTTTTGTTGCTAAAAAAGAGATGGAAAACTGGCCATTTTATTCAATGTGGATGAAAATGAGCAATTGTATATTTTTAGACAGATCTAATCCAAGAGAAGGGATAAAAAGCATAAGAAAAGCAGTGGAAATCGTTAAACAAGGATATCCAACTGTAATTTTTCCTGAAGGTGAAAGAACTTTAACAGGAGAAATTGGAAATTTTAAAAAAGGAAGTTTTAAATTAGCAACAGAAACTGGTGGAATCATTTTGCCGTTAACAATAGATGGAACTTTTTTTGTTCAAAATAGAAAAAGCATTCTAATAAAGCCAAATAGAAAAGTTAGATTGACTGTAGGAAAACCGATAGATTTGAGAAAAATAAGCCAAGAAAATAGCAAAAACATTAGTGAGATTGTTCGAGAATTGGTAGTTAAAGAGATGAAGTAAAAAAATAATTAAAAAATAACCACTAAATAAGTATAAAATTAATCGTTAAAAACTTGGGAAAAGTTTGACACTAGTTATTATTTGTGCTATAATCTCCTTGAAAATTAAGTTGAGCTTAACAGGGCTTAAACGAAAAATATAATTGGAATATATATTATTTATAATCCACTCAGGAGGAAAAAGATGGAAAACTTACAATCTTACTGGTCAGATTTCAAAGGAAACTTATGGAAGAAAGAAATCAATGTTAGAGATTTCATTCAGAACAACTACACACCATACACTGGGGATGAGTCATTCTTAGTTGGAGCTACTGAAAATACAAAAGCTGTTTGGTCAAAGTTAACAGAAATGTTCAAAGAAGAGATTGCAAGAGGTGTTTATGATGCAGAAACTAGAACTCCTCAATCAATAACTACTTATGGACCTGGATACATTTCAAAGGATAACGAGTCAATCGTAGGACTACAAACAGATGCACCATTAAAGAGAGGAATCTATCCAAAAGGTGGATTAAGAATGGTTGAAAACTCTTTAAATGCATATGGATATGAAATTGATCCAATAACAAAAGAGATTTTTACAAAATATAGAAAAACTCATAACGAAGGAGTTTTCTCAGCATATACAGATGATATGAAAGCTGTAAGAAAATCAGGAATCGTAACTGGATTACCAGATGCTTATGGAAGAGGAAGAATAATTGGAGACTACAGAAGAGTAGCTTTATACGGAGTAGATAGATTAATCGAAGAAAGAAAATTCGAATTAAAGAAAGCTGAAGCTCCAGAATTAACTGAAGAAATCATCAGAAAAAGAGAAGAAATAACAGAGCAAATTAACGCGTTAAAAGCATTCGTTAAAATGTGTGCTTCTTACGGATTTGACGTAACTAAGCCAGCATCAAACGCAAAAGAAGCTGTACAATGGGTATACTTTGCATACTTAGCAGCTACAAAAGATCAAGATGGAGCAGCAATGTCAGTTGGAAGAACTGCAACATTCTTAGATATATATATTGAGAAAGATTTAGCAAAAGGATTAATTACTGAGGATGAAGCTCAAGATTTAATCGACCAATTTATCATAAAATTAAGAATTATCAGATTCTTAAGAACTCCAGAGTACAACGATTTATTCTCAGGAGATCCAACTTGGGTAACTGAAGCTTTAGGAGGAGAAGGAGTAGATGGAAGAACTTTAGTTTCTAAAACAGCGTTCAGATATTTAAATACTCTTTACAACTTAGGACCAGCTCCAGAGCCAAACTTAACAGTATTATGGTCACAAAAATCTCCAGCAAACTGGAAGAGTTTCTGTGCTAAAGTTTCAATAGATACATCAGCAATTCAATATGAAAATGATGATTTAATGAGACCAGAGTTAGGAGACGACTACGGAATCGCATGTTGTGTTTCTCCAATGAAAATAGGAAAGCAAATGCAATTCTTCGGAGCTAGAGTAAACTTACCAAAAGCTTTATTATATGCTATCAACGGTGGAAGAGATGAGAAGTCAGGAGCACAAGTAGCACCTAAATTCGAAGGAATCACTTCTGAGTACTTAGATTTTGATGAAGTAATGGAAAAATATGACTTAGTATTAAAATGGTTAGCAGGAGTATACATCAACGCTCTAAAAGTTATCCACTACATGCACGATAAGTATTCTTATGAGGCATTTGAAATGGCACTTCATGATGTAGAAGTTTTAAGAACACAAGCATCAGGAATCGCTGGATTATCAATCGTTGCTGACTCATTAGCAGCTATTAGAGATGCAAAAGTAAGAGTAATCAGAGATGAAAGAGGAATCGCTGTTGACTTCGTAAGAGAAGGAGAATATGTAGCATTCGGAAACAACGATGATAATACAGATAAATTAGCAGTTGAAATAATGGAGAAATTCATGAATTATATCAGAACTCATGAAACTTACAGAAATTCAAAAGCTACACAATCAATCTTAACTATAACTTCAAACGTAGTTTATGGAAAGAAAACAGGAACTACTCCTTGTGGAAGACCAGCAGGAACTCCATTCTCTCCAGGAGCTAACCCAATGAACGGAAGAGATACAAGAGGAGCAGAGCAAGTGCTGCTACTGCTCCTC
>NZ_CAMQXC010000010.1 GCF_947038635.1 uncultured Cetobacterium sp.
GTTATGAAGGGAAAAGAAAAGCAGCTCACGTTATTTTGTGAGCTGCTATTTTTTACTCCTCAATAATACCGAAAATCTCTTCTAAATTTAATAAAATTTGTTCTTTAGAAGAATCATTAATTTTAACTCCAGATTTTTTAGAAAAAATAACTTTATCATTAATACTAAATAAAGAGTTTACTTCAGAATCAGAACTTAAAGAGATTATTTCTCCAATTCTATAATTTTTTTCATCGTTATTTTGGATTAATATAATTCCAGTAGAGGTTTTTTCTTCTAAATTTATAGTTTTAACAAGAACTCTTTTACCAATGGGTTTAATTTTCATTTTTACCTCCTAAAATATTTTAAGATAATAAAATTGTAACAAAAAAAAATAAAAAAGCAATAAAAATAAAAGAAGAGATGACGGGAACATCTCTTCTTAAAACGGGTTTCTAACCAATCAACTGGAGGGTTGCTGGCTATTTATATAATAAGTTTAGCACCTTATTATTGATTTATGATATAATTAAATAAAGATATACTATTTTTATTTAATTTGGTAAAAAAAATATCTCGAAAAAACGACGTGTGTTTTACAAGGTAAAATATACATTAAAAAAAAGGGTTTGTCAATAAAAAAATAAAGGAGTCGGGGATGGATTTTAAAAGTCAAAATAAAAACATTACAAATTTATTAAAATTTATTAATCAATGTGGTGGGTCTAATAAGTTAGAGATTGCTGAAAATATAATGGTTTCACCAGCTGCTTTAACAAAAATTTCTAAAAAATTACTTGGGGATAATATACTTGTTGAAAAAAAATATATAGATGAAAATAATAGAAAAAAAAATCTATTAGTTATAAATTATGAAAGATTCTACTCTATGGGTGTACTAATAGAAGAGAACTTAACAAAAGTTATATTAACAAATTTAAAAAATGATATTTTAGGAGAGTTGAAATTTAAAAATAACTATAATGGTGATTTTGATGAATATTTAAAAGCTTTACTTGAATTTATTGAAAAACTTGCAAAAGAAAATAAAGTTTTACCTGAGAAAATATTAGGTGTTGGTGTTGTAGTAACTAATGAGTTTATTGTAAAAAAATCACTAGATTTATTTAAAGAGGATAGATTTTTAACATTAAAAAAATCTATTATGGATAAATTTTCAGGATATGTATTTGTAGAGACTGAAATTAGAGCAGAAGCTTTATATGAAGCTTTTTTAGCTCCAGAATATAAAGATTTTTTCTTAGTAAAATATGGCGAAAAAAGAGGAAGTGCTATTATAATAGATAATAAGCTTGTAAATCCAGCTATTTCTCACTATAGATCAATGGGAACTAGACATTTTATAGTAGAACCTAACTCAGATGTATATTGTGAAATTTGTAAGAAAAAAGGGTGTTTTGATACCATGGTTTCTCCTAAAAATATATTTGAAGAAATTTTGAAGGAAAATAATTATTCAACTCGTATAGTAGAGATGTATAAAAATATGAGTTTTGAAGAATTTATAAAAAGAGCAGAAAGTGGAGAGATAACAGAGTGTAAAGCACTGAGAAAAGTAGCAAGATATATTGCAATTCTTATGATTAATCATAATAATTTATTACCTTTAGATACTTTTTTACTTTCTGGAAGAGTATTTAAAAGTTCACTTTTTTTAAGTTATCTAAAGATGTATTTACAAGAGTTTCAACTAGGAGAAGTTCATGAAAAACTTATAGTTTTAGATAAACATGTCTTTAGAGAAGAGTTAGTAGCTTCATTTTTACCGATAAATTATATTTTTTATAATTATCACTTTCAAGATAATTTAGAAGAGTAAATTTTAAGAGATAGAAATCTATCTCTTTTTTTAATGGATAAATTTCATATAGTAAAATAAAAATAAAAATATAAAAGTGAACTATTCTTTTAAAAATAAGGGTTTATAGCTAAAAAGTAAACAAAAAAATAATTTACTTAGAAAAATTATATTTACAAATTTAAAAAAATATTGTATAAAGAATACAGTGGAAAAGAAATATTTTTTTACTATAAAAAATTATTTCTCAAAATAACACAATTAAAAATCGGAGGGGATTTTATGAAAAAATTAGCACTTTTTTTAGGATCTTTACTTGTTGTAGGAACTGCAGTTCAAGCTAAAGAGGTTGTTGTAGCTCCAGTTGAAGTATCGAAAGAGATTATAGTTGTAGCTGAGCCTGTAGTTGAAGAGGTTGTAGCACCTGTATTTAAACCAACAGGATATGTAGGAGTACAATATAGAGCTTATGGTGAAACAGAAGGTCATGGAGATGACATAAGATGGAATACAGCTACAAATGCTGCAGATGATAACCAAGATACATGGAATAGAGGAGCTAATAAATACTCTAGACTTGAAACAACTTTTGGTGTTCAAGCAACTGAAAACTTCAAATTAGAGGGAAGAATCAGAGATTATAACAACTTAGAAAGCAATGGAGATAGAAACAAAAACTCTAAAAACGGGACTGAAACAAGATTAAGAGCTTACTATCAACACAATGATTGGTTTACTTCAAGAGTTCAATATAGAGATGAAGAGGATGATTCTCAAAACTTAGAATACCAAGCAAGATTTACAGTATATAAAAATGAAGGAGCATTATTAAGTAAGTTATTACTTGCTCCAAAAGTTTACCATTCATTCCCAGAAGATGGTGGATCTAACTACATGAATACTATCGGTATGGATATCGAGTATGCAGGTAACTTACCATTAGGATTTACTTGGGATGGTACAATCTATTTAAATCAAAACTTCTATGGACAAGACTTCCATACAAATGCTGATTTAACAGATAACAAAGACAAAGATTTCGTAGCAGAGTGGGAAATCTACTTATACAGAACTGTTGCATTATATTCAACAGATAATTATGCAATTGATTTCAACTTTGAAGGTGGATATGATCCATATAAGTTTGGACAATATGATAAATATACTAAAAATGAAACTACAGGAAAAGTTTCTAAATCAGCTAAAACAACTTATAGCTTATACACACTATTAACATTAGATGCAGAGTATAAAGTAACTGAAAACTTTGCAGTAAACGCTGGAGTTGGAGCAGAGTACAGAAACTGGGATATAACAGCTCAGGATGCTGCTTCTCACTGGAGATGGCAACCACTTGCATACGTAGGAATGAAAGCTACATTCTAATAGATATGCAATTAAAAACCCTTGGATTAATCCAAGGGTTTTCTTTTTTATAATAAAATTTTTTTAATATCCACCATAATTATCAGCAGCTAAAATAGCAGCTAAAACTTTTTCAGGAGTAACTTTAAAAGGCATATTATGAATTGTTTCTCCTGGTGCACAAGCAAGCTTAGCTACTTCTAAAAGTTTTTCTCTTTCAATAGAGTTAACTCCTAAATCTTCTAGAGATGTTGGTAGTCCAATATTTTTACAGAAGAATAAAACTTCATCAATCTCTTCCATTGGTGCATTTTCAAGGAACAATTGAACTAAAGTTCCGAAAGCCACTTTCTCTCCATGATATAAATCATGACACTCTTCAAGAGCTGTTAATCCATTATGAATAGCATGAGCAGCAGCAAGTCCACCACTTTCAAAACCAATACCACTCAAATATGTATTAGCTTCAATTATATTTTCAACTGCTTTTGTACAAACACATTTTTGTGCAGCAAACATAGCTTTTTCTCCATCTGCGATAAGTGTGTCAAAACATAGCTTAGCAAGAGCCATAGCAGCTTTAGTAGGAAGTCCACCACCCATATTTAAAGCTCCTGATTGTTCACAAGCTCTAGCTTCAAAATATGTAGCTAAGGCATCACCCATTCCACTAGCTAAAAGTCTAGCAGGAGCTTTAGCAATAATCTCTGTATCCATTAAAACTATATTTGGATTACTTGGTAAAATAAGATATTCATCAAAAACACCTTCATCTGTATAAAGAACTGATAAAGCACTACAAGGAGCATCTGTTGATGCAATAGTAGGAACTATTATAACAGGAAGATTTGAGTAGTAGGCAAGGGCTTTAGCTGTATCTAAAGTTTTACCGCCACCAACTCCAATTACAATTTCAGATTTTTTTTCTTTTAAAATCTCTTTTAATCTATTAACCTCATTTTTTGAGCACTCTCCATTAAAAAGTTCAAAAGTAGCAGTTAAATTTTCTTTTTTAAAACTTTCTCTTATAATATCTTCAGTTATACTCATAACAAAGTTATCAGCAATAATAAAAGCGTTTTTTTTAGCATATTTAGCAAGATTGCTTAAAGAGTTAGCTCCCTGAATATACTTACTTGGTGATAAAATGATGTTTTCCATTTAATACCTCCATAACCTTTAATAAAAAAGAACTTTGATATCTATTTATTACCACTAAACTCTTAATTTGTAAATAGAAAAGTGGTATAATTTAATAAAAAAGGATGGTGGACTATGCTAAAACTTTTTGATTTAGTTAAAGAGAGTGAACCGAAAAAAAGAATAGATGAATTAAGAAAAGAGATAGAGCGATATAATTATTATTATTATACTAAAAATGAATCTATAATCTCAGATTTTGAATTTGATAAACTTTTAAAAGAGTTAGAAAAATTAGAAAAAGATTATCCAGAGTTCAAAGAAGAAGTATCTCCAACAAAACATGTAGGAGCAATTGATTTAAAAGAATCAAAGTTTAAAAAAGTTATTCATAAAAAGCCTATGTTGAGCTTAAGTAACTCATATAATATTGAGGATGTAGTTGCTTTTACAGAGAGAATAGAAAAAAATCTTGAGTATAAGCATGAAAAATTAGAGTATGTTCTTGAATTAAAGTTAGATGGAGCTAGTATAAGTATAACTTATGAAAAAGGTCAACTTGTAAGAGCAGTAACAAGAGGAGATGGAATAGAGGGAGAGGATGTTACAGAAAATATTTTAGCTATTAATACAATTCCTAATTATTTAAAAGAGGA
Organism: uncultured Cetobacterium sp.; assembly: GCF_947038635.1. Lineage (GTDB taxonomy): Bacteria > Fusobacteriota > Fusobacteriia > Fusobacteriales > Fusobacteriaceae > Cetobacterium_A. The sequence continues at coordinate 4,963 of NZ_CAMQXC010000010.1, forward strand.
TGTTGATTTAGAGGTTAGAGGAGAGATTGTGCTTCCTTTAAGCCAATTTGAAAAATTAAATGAGGAAAGATTAAAAAATGGTGAAGAGATATTTGCCAATCCAAGAAATGCAGCTAGTGGTACTTTAAGACAGTTAGATTCAGAAATAGTTAAAGAAAGAGGATTAGATGCTTACTTTTACTATGTAGTAGAACCTTTAAAATATGGTTTTAAAACGCATAGAGAGAGTTTAGACTATTTAGATAAAGTAGGAATAAAAACAACTGGAGTAGCTGAAGTAATAGATGATTTAGTTGTTATGGAAAAAAGAATAGCTTATTGGGAGATTGAAAGAGAAAAATTAGACTTTGAAACAGATGGATTAGTAATAAAATTGGATAATATTGATCTTTGGGATGAAGTGGGATATACAACAAAAAGTCCAAGATGGGCAATAGCTTATAAATTTCCAGCAAAACAAGTTACAACTAAACTTTTAGATATAACTTGGCAAGTTGGAAGAACTGGAAAAGTTACTCCTGTAGCAGAATTGGAAGAGGTTGAACTATCTGGAAGTAAAGTTAAAAGAGCTAGTTTACACAATATGGATGAAATTCTAAGAAAAGATATTAGAATTGGAGATAGAGTATTTATAGAAAAAGCAGCAGAGATTATTCCTCAAGTTGTAAGTTCTATAAAAGAGGTTAGATCAGGAGAGGAAAAAGAAGTTATTTCCCCAACAAACTGCCCAGTGTGTGGATCACTTTTAGAAAAAGAGGATGGATTAGTTGATTTAAAATGTGTAAATCCTAACTGCCCGGCAATTATTCAAGGAGGGATAGAATATTTTGTATCTCGTGATGGAATGAATATAAGTGGATTTGGAAGTAAAATTGTAGAAAGAATGCTAGAGCTTAATTATATAAAAGATATTACTGATATATATAATTTGGGAGAACATAAAGAAGAACTTATGCAATTAGATAAGATGGGAGAAAAAAGTGTAGAAAAACTTTTAACTTCAATAGAAAAAAGTAAAGAGAGACCATACTCTAAAACATTGTATGCTTTGGGAATACCTTTTGTTGGAAAATTCTTAGGAAATGTTTTAGCAAAAAAAAGTAAAAACATAAACAGATTATCTCAAATGTCTAAAGAAGAACTTTTAGAAATAGATGGTGTTGGTGATAAAGTTGCTGAATCAGTTTATAACTTCTTTAGGGATGAAAAGTCAATGACAATAGTTAAAAAACTAAAAGATTATGGAGTAAACTTTGGAAAATCAGATGAAGAGGTTGAAGAGAAGATAGTTGAAAATGGTAAGTTTTCAGGAAAAACATTCCTTTTTACAGGAAAATTACAGAGATTTAAAAGAGAGGAAATAAAGGATTTAATAGAATCTTTAGGTGGAACAAATCTATCATCGGTAAGTAAAAAGCTTAATTATTTAATTGTTGGAGAGGATGCTGGAAGTAAGTTAACAAAGGCAAAAGAGATTGGAACAATAGATATTTTAACAGAGGATGAGTTTATAGAATTAACAAAATAATAAAAAGCTCCCTAGGAATAATCCTAGGGAGCTTTTTATATATTATATTAGCACTTTATTTAAAGATTATTTATTAAGCAGCTTCAGTTTCGTTTAAAGACTTCTCATATACTCTTAAGAAAGGAATATATAGGAAGAATGAAACAGCAACTAATCCACAACTTAGGATAAATGCAGTAATACTGAAGTTAGTAGCAAGTAACGCTCCGATTGGTCCTGGAGTTGTCCAAGGAACAAGAGTTATAATCTTTCCTACTAAGTCAAACTTTGTAGCAAACCATGCTATACAAGCATTTAATACTGGGATTCCAACGAATGGAATGAATAGTAGTGGGTTCATTACAATAGGTGCTCCAAACATTATCGGTTCATTGATATTGAATACTGCTGGAATAACTGAAAGTTTTCCAATTGATTTAATATGTGCATTTTTACTTACAGACATAGCAAGTGCAAGTCCTAAAGTAGCTCCAGCTCCTCCGATATAAACATAAGCATCAAGGAATCCTCCTGCAAATATCTTAGGTAAAGCTTCACCAGCTTGAAGAGCAGCTTGGTTAGCAGCAAGGTTAGATAGTGTTATAGAGTTAATAATAGCTATAACAATGTTTGTTCCGTGTAATCCAGCAAACCATAAAAGGTGAGTGATTATGATAATAAAGATTACAGAGATTAGTGAATCAGACATATTTAATAATGGTGCAAAAGCTTTTAAGATAATCTCAGGAACCATGATGTTTAAGCTCTTCATTGCAAATATATTCATTGCATGGAAGATGATTGTAACAAATACGATTGGGATTAATAACTCAAATGATTTAGCAATTGCAGGCGGTACAGAATCAGGAAGTTTAATAACGAACTTCTTTTGTACTAATAATCTGAATATTTCAATAGCTATTATTGCTCCTAGGATAGCTGTAAATAGTCCTTTAGCATCAAGGTATCTAGCGTCCATAATTGGCATCCATCCACCATCAGGAATAAGGAATAAAGCTCCAGCTCCCTCAGCTTGACCAACAGGTAACCAATCTAGTTTCGCTGAAACTAGTAAAAATGCATACATTGATAAGAATCCACCAGTTGTACCATTAAGACCATAACTATTAGATAAAGACATTCCAATTCCATAAGAAACGAATAAAGACATAATTCCCATACTTACATAGAAAGGTTGTACTAAATCTCCTTTAAAAGCCCCCATTAAATTAGCGTACCACTCCATGTAAAGTACGTTATTAGGATCAGTAAATGGTAGGTTTACCATTAAAAGGATAAATGAACCAATAATTAAGAACGGCATTGTATAAACGAAACCGTCTTTGATTGCATTTAAATATCTGTTTTGTCCAACTTTGGCAGCAACAGGCATAAGTTTTTCTTCAATAAGATTCATAAAGTTACTCATAAATTTTTCCTCCGTTTTTTAGTTTTATTATATCAAATTTTATAGAAAGGGGTGGAGGAAAAAACTTCCCCTCCCCATAATTTTTATAATACTTTTATATAGTTGATATTAGTTAAACTTGTAGTTTAAACCAATATATGTCCACCACATATCAAGATCTTTTTTACCATCTCCACTAGGTGATTTGAAAACATCTGAATTTTTGTAATCTCTAGTATTATCATCATATGCAACTCCTAAGAAAGTTGAGAATTGCTCATTGATTACATAGTTAGCCATTAATTCATATCTAACTCTTGATCCAGCTTTATTCTCATAATCTCTAACATAGTCACCATTAACTTTACCATCTTGAGTTCTCTCTAAAGTGAATCTGATTCTAGGCATGATAGTTAATTTTTCAGTAGCTTGATATGGCATCATAACTCTTAATTGAGTTTCAACCATTTCATAAGAGTCGTACATCTCTCCAGTTGTATAGATAGTAGGGTTTAATGATAACTTTTCAGTTAGCTTAAATGAAGGTCCAAAATCTCCTTCCCAGTACCATCCGTTATCTCTAGAAGAAGTACCATCTTCATTACTTGACTTATCTTTATCATATCCAGCAACTAACCATCCAGCTAATAAACCATTGAAGTGATTAAAGTCAGTTCCTAACTCATATCTATCTCTAGTCCAGTTAGATTGGTAAGCGTTTCTAGAATAATCTCTAGTTCTCTCTTCATTTCTATATTTTAAATGGAATCCTTGGTTAGCAAATAATTGATATCTAACTTTCCAATCTACTCTTGTAGCTTCCCACTCAGCATCAGGTCTGTTGAATCCTAAATCTCCACCAAATCTCTTTTCAACATTTAAATCTAAAGTTAACTTTCCTTTTGAAGCAGATACTCCAGTTCCCCAGAAAGTTCCATCCTCATCGTCACCAATGTTTTCTCCAGGTCCTTGCCATCTTAAAGATGAACCATTATCAAAATCCTCTGTCTCTAAGTACATTCTACCAGCAAAAGTCCATTTATCCTCTGGAACTTCAACCATAGACATAACTTGAGTCTCGTCATTTACATTCTCTTCTCTAATTTCCCCAGCAACAGGTGCAACTGTTTCAGTAGTAGTTGTAGGTCCAGCTACAACCTCTTTAGCAAAAACGTTTGTACCTAATAATGATAAAGCAGCTAATAAATAAAGTGATTTTTTCATTTGTTACCCTCCCGTTTTTTAAATAAAAGTGTTATTATTATTTTATTTTTATATTTAATTATTTAGCTAAGCTTAAAGCAAAGTCTAAAATTTTCTTACCATTTAAAGTTCCGTATGCCATAGTATCAATTACATCTAAAGGTTTTCCAGCTTCAGCAGCGATAGCAGCTAATTCCGCTTTCTTAAATCTAACTTGTGGACCTAAAAGGAATACATCATATTTAGGTAATAACTCATGGAATTGCTCTAAACCTACAGCATCAATTTTAACTTCTATATTTTCAGCAGCAGCAGCAGCTTCCATTTTTTTAACAACCATACTTGTTGACATTCCTGCAGAACAAAGTAATAATATTTTTTTCATAATTATTTCTCCTTTTAATTTACATATTTGAATTTTTAATTTAAAATTTTTAATTTGCATTGAGTGAACCTTTCACCTGACACTAGAATTATAAAATATGTTTTAAAAAAAGTCAAATTTCACAAAAATAAGACTTTTTTCGTCAAATAACAATATATATAATAAAAAAAAACTTGAAAATAAGAGAGAAATATTGTATTCTTTAATAGTAACGAAAAAAAAAATAAAAAAAATCGTCTAATTTTGATGGAAAACTGTTAAAAAAAAACAAAAAAATTTAAAAAAATTAATAATTATACAAAAAAGGTGGTGGAAGTATGAGAAAAATGGCTTTTGATTTTTCTAAAAATGATATTTTTATAGATACAGATAAGAAGTTAAACAAAAAAGAAAGAGATTTTTTAGAGGTAATCAGAGAAAGATACAAAGGAAAAAATGAAAAATATATAGTTTTTACAGAGAAAGAGTTAAAATCAATTGTAAAAGATAGAGGGTTAATAGAAGATTTTTTAGATAAATTTTCTAAAAGAAGGATTCATTTGAAGTTAATTGAAAAAGATGAAGAGATATTTTTCTCGTCATTTCCAATATTTGATTTTTATATGAGAAATAGAGAGGAATATAGACTTTATATATCAAGATCATTAAAATCACTAAAAGAGAGTGGAATTTTTGATGATATAGATTTACTTTTAATTCTTTTATTTAAAGATAAAAAAAGTTTTCAACTGTATTTGGCTATGATAAAAAATAGAAATCAAGGTGGATTCTTAATAAGTAGAGATCAATTAAAGGAACTTTTAGGAGTAGGACAAGAAAACTATGAAAGATTTTATGATTTCGAAAAAACAATTTTGAAACCAGCCTTAGAAGATATAAACCAATTGACAAAATATAATATAGATTATAAAAAAATAAAAAATAGTGATGGTTTTACAAGTAAAATAATGGAGATAGAGTTTGTGTTTAGTCATAAATTATCTCTAATATTAGCTGAAGAGATTGACAGACTTTTACTTCCACTTAGAGATAGAGTAGATTCTATATCAACAGTAAGTAAAGTAATAGAGGAAGCACTATTAAAAGAAGGTGTAGAATTTGTTAGAAATAATCTTTATCACTTAGACAAAGGTATCTCTGGTTCTCTAGATGAAGCTATATGTTTAGCTTTAAAGGAAAATCAAAATATGGATCATCAAGAGAAATATATTTTAGTTAGTAAAACAGTGGATATATTTTCAAATAGATTTATCTTTGAATCAAGACTTTATAAAGAACTTTTAAAATGTAAGTTTTACTATAACTATAATTTTTTAAAAGCTTTAAGAAATATGAAAGTTGGAGAAACTTTAGAGTATAAAGATGAGAGACATAAAATAAATATTCTTTACTTAGATAAAGGTAGAGAGAGCACTATAGAGATTTATAAAACAGTAGAAGACGCTACTGGAGAAAAAAAATAAATTTACCCGTTAATATGTGAAAAAAAGTGAAAAGTAGTTGAAATTGTTGTAGATATTAGACGAAAAAAAAGAGTATATTTTTCTTGAAGTTTTAACTCTTGACTTATGTAAAAAAATCTAGTAAAACCTAAGTAAAATAAAGGTTTTCAGGAGGGAGTAGAGAATGAAACAATTAGGAATATCTATATATCCATTTCATGCTACATTGGAAGAAAATAAAAAATATATTGAGTTAGCAGCAAAATATGGATATAAAAGAGTTTTCACTTGCTTATTATCAGTTGATGGGGATAAAGAGGTTATACTAAAAGAGTTTAAAGATACAATAGAGCACGCAAATAGCTTTGGAATGGAAGTTATGGTAGATGTGGCTCCATCTATATTTAGTAAATTAAATATAAGTTACGAAGATCTTTCTTTCTTTAAAGAGATTGGAGCTTGTGGAGTAAGACTGGATTTAGGTTTTTCTGGAAACGAAGAGAGTATAATGACATTTAATGAGCACGGATTATTAGTTGAGATAAATATGAGTCAGGATACAAACTATGTAAATACAATAATGGACTTTATGCCAAATAAAGAAAAATTAGTTGGATGCCATAATTTCTATCCACATAGATATACAGGACTTTCAAGAGAGCACTTTAGAAGTTGTAACAAGAGATTTAAGGGATTTGCTTTAACAACAGCAGCATTTGTTACATCACAAACAGGAACTTTTGGACCATGGCCAGTAAATGATGGACTTTGTACATTAGAAGAGCATAGAGATCTACCAATTGAAGTTCAAGGTAGAGAGTTATTTAATGAAGGAATAGATATTGTAATTATATCAAACTGTTTCCCAACCGAAGAGGAACTTAAGAGATTAGCAGATGTAAATAAAGAGATGTTAGAGCTTGAGTGTGAAGTTTATGATGGTGTAGGATCAGTTGAAAAAGATATAATTGAAAAAGAGCTACACTACCAAAGAGGAGATGTAGGAGAGTATGTTGTTAGATCAACACAATCAAGAGTAAAGTATAAAGGAACTCATTTTGAGTTATTTAATCCTGTTGATATTAAAAAAGGAGATGTATTAATTGAATCATCACTTTATGGACAATATGCAGGAGAGTTACATATTGCAAGAAAAGATATGAAAAACTCTGGAAAAACAAGTGTAGTTGGAAAAATAGATCCAAATTATATGGGATTATTAGATAGTATTAAACCTTGGCAAAAATTCAAGATTAAAATAAAAAAGTAATAAAAATCGGTTTAGGAGGATATAAAATGGTAGATTTTACAGAAGATGAGTTAGAAGAGATAATATTTTCAATAGTAGCATATGCAGGAGAAGCTAAAGGGTGTGCACATCAAGCATTAGCATTTGCAGAAGAGGGGAAATTTGAAGAAGCTGAAGAGTGTATGAAAGAGTGTGACGCAGCAGTTTTAAAAGCTCACCATGTACAAACAGATATGATTCAAAAAGAAGCGGGAGGACAAAAGATACCTTTATCAATAGTTTTCGTTCACGCTCAAGACCACTTAATGACAGCTTTATCTGAGAGAGAGTTAATTAAGAAAATGATTAAATTAAATAAGAGATTATTTGCTTTAGAAAGTAAGTAATAGAAAAGCTTAAACAAAAAACCCCTTGAAATTTCAAGGGGTTTTAATTTTATACTTATGCTAACCAAGCACCAAACATCCAGATATGTTTTTGATATAAAGCAGCTATATCTGTAATTAAAGTAAGAGTTTCTTGGTCATCCTCTTTTTCAGCGATTCCCATTATTATATTAGCTTCAGCTAATAAAAGTTTGAAATCTTCTAACATTAATTTAACAGCTTCTTTAGCTGGATAAGCTTTAGTTTCAGCTTCAGCTAAAACAGTATGTTTTAAATAGATTTCTAAAGATCCAAAAGGTCTGTGTCCGATCATTAAAATTCTCTCAGCAACAGAATCGATTTGTCCATCAATTTCACCCATTATTCCATCAAGCATAGGATGTATAACAAAGAAATGCTCTCCAGTTAAGTTCCAGTGGAAATTATGTACTTTAGTTTTAAATACATGTAAGTCTCCTACAAATTTGTTCATTTGAAATACTAGATCTTTATTTTCCATAAAAAATCCTCCTCTTGTTTAAAAAACCTTTAGTTTTTATTTTCTGACTTCACTTTCATTATTCGAGGATTTTATAAATTTCCTTTTAAGAAAATAAAAAAAAATTAATAAGACATATTAATAAGAGTTGTACTTATCTTTTCAGAGATTTCTTTCATAGCAGATATAATCTCATTTATATGAGTTTCATTAGTATTAGAACTAAAAAAAGGGCAACTTAAAGCAGCTATAATTTTATTATTTTTATCATAAATAGGAATAGCTACAGCACTAATTGTATTTGAATGTTCCATATTATCAAATGCAATTTTTTTTATATTAACTTTAAAAAGCTCTTTTTTTAAAGTATTTCTACTAGTTATAGTATTTTCAGTATATTTTGGCAAAACTTCAGGAAGTAAAGAGTTTAATTTTTTTTCAGTTAGTTGACATATTAAAATTTTACTTGCTGCGCCAGCATGTAGAGGAAAGATTGCATTTTCTGGAACTGTAATTTTATAATAATCATTACTTTCAACAGAGGCAATGACTCTAATTTTATTTTTATCAAAAACACTAACTTTAAATGTTTCTTTAAACTTTAAAGATAGCTCTTCTAAGTATGGGTACGAAACATTTTTAATTAAATTATAATTTTTATTTTTATTTGAAAAGTAATCGAACTTATTTCCTAAAGTATAATCTTTTCCATTTTGATAGATATACCCCATTGTAACTAAAGTATAGATTAATCTGTTTGTAGTGGCTTTGGGGATATTTAAATCTTTAGAAATTTCAGCTTGAGAAGCTTTTTCTTTTAAGTAGAGATAGTTAAAAATTTTATCAATTTTTTCCATAGCTGGAACTAATTTTTTCATATTTTAATTCACCATTGTTATAGTTTTTTGTACTTTTCCAAATCCTTTTTGATAAGTAGTTCTTTCTGTTGTTCCACTAGGATATCTTTTCTCTACAGTAACCTCAGGTCCAGATTCAGCATCTATAAATTCAACTATTTCATAGATATTTTCGCCAGATTTCCAAGTTTTTCCAACTGTAAATGGTGCTTTTAAAACAACTTCACCTTTAGTTAAATTAAGGTTATCTATATTTACATGAGTATCTTCTCCAACATAGATTAAAGATATTGAATCTCTATTAACAAGATAGACTCTTTCAACTCTTGTAGCTGTATCAGTAGTTTCTTCAACAATAAATCTTAAACCGTTTTTTCTAACTGTTTTGCTAGTAGTTTTTGAACCAGCATTTTCAAAGCCACCTTTATAAGTAAAATCTCCTGCTACAAAAAAATCAGAGACAACATATTCTTCTGTATTGCTACATCCCATTAAAAAAAGTAAAAAACCAAAAACAAATAGATATTTTTTCATAAAATCTCCTCCTATAATAAAGAATGTTTTCATTAGTATAAACTGATTATACCTTAAATATAAAAAATCTACTAGAAAAAAAGTTGAGTCTGTAACATATGTTACAGAAAAAAAATAACTATACTGATATAATCCACTTATAAATTAAAAAAGAGGGAGAGATATAAATGGAAAAAATACCAATGTTTTGTTTTCAATGTCAAGAAACAGCAGGAAATAAAGGCTGCTCAGTAGTAGGAGTTTGTGGAAAGAAACCAACTACATCGAATCTTCAAGATTTACTTATTTATACAGCAAAAGGTATATCTATTTTAAGAGAGAATTTATCTTTAGAAAATAGATTAGAAAATAAAGAATTAAATTCAGAGATTGACTATTATATAACAAACTCTTTATTTATAACAATAACAAATGCAAACTTTGATGATGAGATGATATCTAAAGAGATTTTAAAAGGATTAGAAATCAGAGATAAAGTAAAAGCTCAATTAGAAAGTTTAGGGCTGGATATAAAAAGATTAAAAAATCATGATGCAACAACATTTATAGTAGAAACAATAGAGGAAATGAATAAAAAAGCTTTAACTATTGGAGTACTTTCAACTGAAAATGAAGATGTAAGATCTTTAAGAGAGGTTATAACTTATGGTTTAAAAGGTATGGCAGCATACTATGAACACTCTGTAAATTTAGGATATGAAAAGTCAGAAATAGTTATGTTTATAGAAAAAGCTTTAGCTTCAACTTTAGATGATTCAATAGAGTTAGGAGATTTAGTAGGATTAACTTTAGAAACAGGAAAGTTTGGAGTAGATGTAATGGCATTACTAGATTCTGCTAATACAGGAAAATTTGGAAATCCAGAGATAACAGAGGTAAATATAGGAGTTAGAAATAATCCAGGAATTTTAATATCAGGTCACGATTTAAATGATATAGTTCAACTTTTAGAGCAAACAGAGGGAACAGGGGTAGATGTATATACTCACTCAGAAATGTTACCAGCTCACTACTATCCGGAGCTAAAAAAATATAAACACCTAGCTGGAAACTATGGAAATGCATGGTGGAAACAAAAAGAGGAGTTTGAAACATTTAATGGTCCTGTTGTATTTACAACAAACTGTATAGTACCACCAAAAGCCGGAGCTTCGTATGAAGGAAAAGTATTTACAACAAATGCAACTGGATTCCCAGGATGGAAAAGAGTTGAAGAGAAAGATGGAAAGAAAGATTTCTCAGAAGTTATAGCATTGGCTAAAACATGTAAAGCACCAACAGAGATTGAAACAGGAAAAATTATAGGTGGGTTTGCACATAACCAAGTATTTGCACTAGCTGATAAAGTTGTAGATGCTGTAAAATCTGGAGCTATTAGAAGATTCTATGTAATGGCAGGATGTGATGGAAGAATGAAGTCTAGAGACTATTATACAGAGTTTGCAGCTAACTTACCAAAAGATACAGTTATTTTAACAGCAGGTTGTGCAAAGTATAAATATAACAAATTAAACTTAGGGGATATAGGTGGAATTCCAAGAGTTTTAGATGCAGGACAATGTAATGATTCATACTCTTTAGCATTAATAGCTTTAAAATTAAAAGAGGTATTCCAATTAAATGATATAAATGAATTACCAATTACATATAATATAGCTTGGTATGAGCAAAAAGCCGTAATAGTTTTACTAGCATTACTGCATTTAGGAGTTAAAAATATCCATTTAGGACCAACAATTCCAGCGTTTTTATCAGGAAATGTTTTAAAAGTTTTAATAGATAACTTTAATATTGGAACTATTTCAACAGTAGAAGAGGATTTAAAGAATTTCTAAAAAATAAAAATGGTAAGAGATGAGTTTCTTACCATTTTTTTTATATTATCTTGAAACAGTTGAAATACCATTATTGATGATGTTATAAATCTCATCTTTTGAAACTAAGTTCGCATCTCCTCTTACAGTGTGCTTATAAACAGAAGCAGCAGTTGCAAAATCTACAATATCTTTAGGTGAGTGGTTATTATAGATTCCAAAAAGAGCTCCAGCAGCGAAAGCATCTCCTCCACCAACTCTATCAACAATTTGGAAAGTATATCTAGGTGAAGCTATAAGCTCACCATCTTTAAAAATGAAACCAGTTAAAGAGTTTTCGTTAACTGAGTGAGTTTCACGTTTTGTAGAAAGTAGATATTTTATATTTGGATATTTTTTTGTAATCTCTTTATAATATTCATTTAAATCAGAATGATCTCCTAATTTCATAATATTTTTAGCATCTAAAATACCAGCAAAACAGATATCTATATATGGAAGGTAACTTGTTAAAACTGGAGAAGCTTCATCTAAAGTCCAAAGTTTTCCTCTATAGTTAAAATCAAAGCTGATTGAAACTCCCATCTCTTTGGCTTTCTCCATAATTTTAATAGTAAGCTCCTTACAATTTTCAGAAAGAGCAGGTGTAATCCCAGAAAGGTGTAGTATTTTACAATCTTTTAAAATAGATTCTATTTGTAATTCATTATAATCTAAAGTAGAAAATGATGAGTATTTTCTATCATAGATAACTGATGACGCTCTAACACTTGTTCCAACTTCTAAGTAATAAGTTCCAAGTCTTTCTCCACCAAGAACTATATTTTTTGTTTCAACTCCATTAGCTTTTAAATATCTAAAAATAGAGTCAGAAAGTGGATTGTTTGGAAGTTTAGTAACATATTCAGACTCTATTCCAAAGTTTGCAAGAGAAACAGCTACGTTAGCTTCTCCACCACCATAGTCAGCTCTAAATGTATTACTCTGAATAAATCTATTGTTATTTTCAGTGGAAAGACGTAACATAATCTCCCCAAGAGTTACGATTTTACTCATAATTAGATCTCCTCTCTAACCTTTTTAACTTTAGCGATAAAAGCTTTTGCAGTAGCAGTAATCTCTTCGCTAGGTCCAGTAGCTAACTTTCCACCAACACCAACAGCTACAACTCCGTTTTTAATCCATTGGTCAACATTTTCTAAAGAAACTCCACCTGTAGGCATGATGTTAGCTTGAGGTAAAGGTGCTTTAACAGCTTTAATAAAGTCAGGACCAAAAGCACTTCCTGGGAAAAGTTTGATGATGTCGCAACCTAATTCCATAGCTTTAATCATTTCAGTAATAGTCATACATCCAGGCATGTATGGAATAGCATATCTGTTACAAAGTTTAGCAGTTTCAGCATCAAATCCAGGAGAAACAATATATTTTGCTCCAGCTAAAATAGCAAGTCTAGCAGTTTCAGTATCTAAAACAGTTCCAGCACCAATTATAAAATCATCTCCAGGGAACTCTTTAGAAAGTTCTCTGATAACTTCAGTTGCTCCAGGTACAGTATAAGTTACTTCAATTGCATTAACTCCACCAGCGATACAAGCATTAGAAACACGCTTAGCTTCCTCTAAATTCTCAGCTCTAACAACTGCAACAACACCAGTATTTATAATTCTATCTATAATTTCATGTTTTTTTAACATTTGTAAACCCCCTATATTTCTTTTATTAGTTGACTTAATTTTATAAAAATAGCAGTTTATAAACAATGTCAATTTCATAAAAAAATTCCATATATGAAACTAAAGGAAATAAGCCACTAAAAAGGTAGAAATATTTTGTAAAATATAGTAAAATGTAGGTAATACTCTATATAGGTTTTAAGGAGGAGAAATGCAAAATTATAATGAATTATTAGAAGCAAATTTAGAATGGGTTGAAAAAAGATTAGATTTAGATAAAGATTATTTTAAAAATCTTTCAAAAGGACAAAATCCGCCATTTCTATATATAGGATGCTCAGATAGTAGAATGCCTATTGACACATTTACTCAAAGTGAACCTGGAAGTTTTTTTATTCATAGAAATATAGCTAATCAAGTATTTTCTAATGATATGAATTTTTTAGCAACTTTGGAGTATGCAGTTGAACAGTTAGAAGTAGAGCATATAATAGTTTCTGGCCACTACGAGTGTGGGGGAATTAAAACAGCTCATGATAAATGCAGACACTCTTCAATAATATCAAGTTGGTTAATGCCAATAAAAAAGATAGAGGTAGAGCATAAAGAGGAGTTAGATAATCTAGTAACAGAACAGGAAAGGTTAGATAGATTAACAGAGTTAAACGTATTAGAGCAACTTAAACATATATTTGAATTATCAGTTATAAGAAATAGAATTGAAAATGGAAAATATCCAAGAGTTCATGGATGGGTTTTAGATATTAGAAGTGGAAAGATAGTTGAAATAGAGATTCCAATAGAAGATTGGAAATCGAAAGGAATAATACCTAAAGAGTATCAAGTTTAATAAATAATCCTTTGTCTTTTAAAAATTTAAAAGATAGAGGATTTTATTATGTAGAAGTAAAAAGAATTTGTTTCATCTGTAGAATTTATTTAGTTTAAAAAATTTAAAAGATATAATATTTAGGAGGAAAAAAGTGGAAGTTAAATCACAAAGTTTTGTGGAAGAAGTTTTAAATCATTTAGTTGACAAAAATATTTTTGTGAATTTTACAGTGGAGTTTTTATTTTTTATAATAAAACTATTTATCTGTATAGGGATATATTATTTTGTTTTAAAGTTAGTAAAAAAAATAGCTCCAATTTATAATAAGGCTAAAAAAGAGAATGTAATTGATCCTTCTCTAAGAAGTTTTATTAGATCGATTTTATATGTAGGATTACACGCTACATTAATAACGATTTGTCTTTTGATTATGGGAGTAAAAGAGAGTAGTTTACTTGCATTCTTTGGAACATTAGGAATAGGTGTAGGTTTAGCATTAAAAGATAACCTATCGAATTTTGCAGGTGGAATAATTGTTTTGATATTTAAAACATATAAAGTTGGAGACGAAGTAAATATATCTGGAGAGATGGGATATGTTCATGATATTGATATTTTCTCTACTACAGTTAGAACTCACAATAATGATTTGGTAATAGTTCCAAATGGTTCTATTGTTTCAAATAAAGTAATTAACTATACAAAGACTCCGATTAGAAGATTAAAATTTATAATAGGGGTATCTTATGATGCAGATTTAGATGTAGCTAGAGAAGCATTAGAAAAACTTTTAAGAACTAATCCTTTAGTTTTAACAGATCCACCAGTTTATAGTCATGTTGATTCATATGCAGATAGTTCTATAAATATTGCATTGAAAGGATGGGTAACAAATGAGCATTACTGGACAGTTTATAAAGAAACATTAAATGGTATTAAAGGTGCTTTAGATAGAGAGAATATAAGTATACCATACCCACAAATGGATGTTCATTTAAATAATATAGATAAATAAAATAAAAAAGCTGAAGAAATTCAGCTTTTTTAAAATCTATATCCTAAAGAAAGTGTAACACTCTTTCTTTTTCCAAAACCAACTTCAGTTGTAAATTCAACTGATTTATTTATCTCACTTCTAAAACCAATAACATTGTTCCAAGGAGATGATGTACTTTCTTTTACTTCAAATTTTCCATCTTTAACTTTGATTCCAGCAGGAAGAATTCCAAGTGTATTAATATCTCCTTTTAAAGTTTGAGTGATATTTTGATACATGGTTCCAATCCAAATAGAGTTTTTAGTATTATAAAAATTAAAATTATAACCAATTTTTGGAGAAACAACAAAAGCAGAGATATCTCCCTCGATAATATTTAAAGTAGTATTAGTATAATTGAAATCAACTAGAGAGAAGAAATTTTTATATCCTCCAGCTAAGACAGTTCCAACTCCATAAGTAGTTCCTTCATATCTTAAAGTAAAATCAACATCTTTAATAGGAAGAGAAGTGGGTTTTCCTCCTGGAAAAATAGATGGTAAAAGAAAGCTCCCATTAACATTAGCTGTAGAATGTCCCTTTGTTTTTCCTAAAATCCCATAGACATTTAAAAAAGGAAAAACCCAAAGATCCGCTTTAACTAATTTATTTGTATTAACTGTTTTAGCCTTATCAGCAGTAAGATTTAAACTTTTTCCAATATCTAATTTGCCGATAGTTCCTGTTAAATTAATCTCTTTAATATCCACATCTTGTTTCATATCTACATATATAACATTTATTCCATAAGGGTTTGGAAGTTCATAACCTCTTTCTCGTGCTTCATTTCCAAGTAAAGGAAAGAATGATTTATCTTGTAAAGAATTATCAGAAGAGATAAGTAAAATACTATTAAAAATAAAAGTAATAAGTAATACTAAAGTTTTTTTCAAAAGAGCCTCCTAAAATATATTTTAACGGAGAATTATATCATAAAAAGATAAATAAAGCTATTGGAAAATTAATAGAAAACAAAAGGGTAAGGCATTTCTAATATTACTGTTTAAGAATATAGGGTATAATATTTATCCATAAAAAACAGGAGGGAGATTGTGATAAAATGAGAGTAATTATATTATTTATAATGTTTGGAAATATGTTATTTGCTAATTCAATTTTGGGATATTGGATGACTCAAGAGGGAAAAAATGGAAAGGAAGCTATTGTTTTAATAGAGAAAGAAAAAAATACATATATAGGAAGAATAAAGTATATAGCGACAGTTGATAAAAAATTTAATATAATAAGTTATACAAATAAAGATGAGATAGTAGATTTTGAGTTAGTAAAAGATTTTCAAAAAATTGATGATGTAACATATAAAAAAGGGCGGATAATAGATCCGAAAAGTTTAAGAGAGTATTATGCTTCTGTAAAGCTTGAAGGAGATAAATTTATATTAAGAGGTTCACTTGATCCTCATGGAATATTGGGAGCTAAGAGAGTTTGGAAAAAAGTAAATAAAGAGTATATAAAAAAATATGGTGATGAAAAATTATGATGAATAGTAGAAAGCTATCTCCTAATGAAAGGATGTATCTAGCATTTGAAAAAAACTATAACTCTTTTGTAATAAATAGGATTGTAGAGGGAAAGGGAGATATTAAGCTAGATACTTTTCAAAAAGCTGTTAATAAAGTTAGTGAAATATATCCTGAAAGTAGATTTAAATTAAAAAATGGATTTTGGATAGATTCGAAAATTAATCCAAAGGTTATAAAAATTCAAAGAAGAGATGTGGAAAAAGATTTTAAAGAGTTAATGAAAAGAAAGATAGATTTAACTAAAGAGGTAGCTTGTGAAATATACTATCTTAATGAATTTGATAAAATAACAATTATATTTAGAACTCATCATGGGGTAATGGATGGAAAGGGACAAGGAGTTTGGATTGAAGCAATTTTTAAGGAGCTTAATAACTTAGAAGTTGAAAAATTTTCTTCTAAAATGAGAGACATAGATTTACTAAGAAAAAATGGAATTAAGAAAAGTAGTGATATAGTAACAGTTGGAAAATACTTACCGTTAAAGAATAGATTATCTTATAAAATTACAGATCCTATCTCTAAAAAAATTGAAATTGATGAGAAAATAAATAGTATAACAGCTAAATTAATAGGGAGTATTCATAAACTAAGTGAAGATTCTAAAAGTAGGTTTATAATAACTAGAGATATAAGAGAAAAGTTTTTAGAAGAAAAATTAAATACTGGAAATCTGTCGCTACCTATGTACTTAGAAACTAAAAGTGACAATTGGCAAGAGATAAATAAAGATTTAATAAATACAATATTAAAAAATGAAGATATAGAATATTCACCAAAGGAGTATTTTATATTTGAAAACATTCCAATAAATATTTTAAGTTTAGGATTAAAATATACGATTTTTAACTATAATAGACAAGAAAAAGCTGCAACAACTGCTGTAATCTCAAATTTAGGTAGAATTGATTTAGAAAATTATAAAACAAAATACTTTATACCAAATAAAGTTTATGCATTACCAGTTATAACACCTCTAGTCCCATTATCTTTTGTAATAACTGAGTTAGAGAATAAAACCATAATAACTGTAGGTTATTATGAAGGTAACTATGAAGAGGAAAAGTTAGAGGAGTATTTAGAAAAATTAAAAGATACTCTTTTAAATAGGGTGAAAGTTGAGATTAAAGGGGATAAAGAGATAAAAAAAATTAATATATTTAAAGAGATTTTTAAAAAAATTAATCAAGAGAATACCTTAGTTTTAGAGAGTAACGAAGAGGTAAGTTATAGAGATATATTTTTTAAGGCTTCAAAAGTAGCCAATTATTTAAAAGAAATAGGAGTTAATAAAGGAGATAGAGTTTCTATATCAACAAAACGAGATTCAAGTTATTTAATCTCTATATTAGCTTGTATAAAAGTAGGAGCTATTTTTATACCAATAGATCCAGATTACCCAAGGGAAAGGATAGATTATATAAAAGAGAGCTCAGAAAGTAAGATATTATTAGAATCCTTAGATTTTATTTTAAAAGAGGATGCTTTAAGTAATCAAAATTTTAAAGAGTATGAAGAGTATGAAGATGAAGATGTGATTTATACTATTTATACTTCAGGAAGTACTGGAAAACCTAAAGGTGTAGAGATAACATATGGGACTCTTCGTAATTATATATCTAATTGTATTGAAAAATATGAGATAACAGAAGAGAGTATATTTGGATTTTTCACATCAATATCTTTTGATTTATCTATAACAGCTATTTTTACAACATTAGTAGCAGGTGGAAAAATAGAATTTTTTGATGAAAAAATTACACCAATAACTTTAAAGGCTATTTTTGAAAATAGTAAAATGAATAGTGTAAAAATGACTCCTACTCATTTGGAAATTATCTCAAAATACGATATAAAAAAAGATAGATTTAACTTAGTTATTATAGGTGGAGAACAACTAAAAGTAAGTACAGCTAAAAAAGCTCAAGATGTACTAGGAGAGCGTTGTAAAATAGTTAATGAATATGGTCCAACAGAAGCCACAGTAGGGTGTATATATCATATTTTTGATAAGAATAAAACTTATACAGGAGAGGGATTACCAATAGGAAAACCTCTAGATAATATTGATTTGTATTTAGAGATTGATACCAATGAGAATACAGGAGAACTACTTATAGGTGGAGATTGCTTAGCAAAAGGATATTATAACAACTTAAAAGAAACCACAGATAAATTTATATATTTAGAGAATAAAAGATTTTATAGATCAGGGGATTTATGTAGAGTAAATAAAGATGGCGATTTAGAGTTTTTAGAAAGAAAAGATTTCCAGGTGAAAATTAGAGGTTATCGTATAGAGTTAGAGGAGATAGAGAAAAAAATAGAGGAATATCCATCAATAAAAGGGTGTAGAGTTATTCCGAACTCATCTAAAAATGCCTTATTAGCATACTATATTGGAAAAATAGACCAAAAAGCACTTTTAAAAAATCTTAAAGAAAAGTTACCCGAATATATGATTCCCTACGCTTTTTTCGAAATTGATGAGTTTCCATTAAATTCCAATGGAAAATTGGATTTGAAAAAACTTAAAGAGTTAGGACAAAAAGATTTTGAAGACAATATAGATGAGATTACATTATCGACTTTTGAAAAAAAGATTGTTAAAATCTGGGAAGAGATATTAGAGATAAAAATAGATAAGAATAAAGTAAGTCGAAATTTTTATGAATTAGGTGCAGATTCTTTAAGTATAGTTAGGTTTATAAATGAGATAGAACCTTTAATAATCAAGGATGGAATAGAAAAAATTCTATTAAATCCAAATTTAAAAACAATAAATAAGTATAAAAAATAAAAAAAATCCCCCAAATTTCGGGGGATTTTTACATATATTTACATATATTTTTTCAAAAGGGCTTCATAAGTTCCATCTTTTTTCAACTCATCTAAAGCTGTATTGATTTTATTTAAAAGCTCACTATTTTTTTTAGAGATAGCAATGGCATATTCTTCAGGTTCTCCAGATGTTTCAGCTAATTTTAATCCTTTATTATTTTTAACATAGTTTAAAGCAGTTTCAGAATCTAAAACAACAGCATCGATTTTATTATTTTGTAACTCCATAACAGCAGCGTAAGAAGCGTTATATTTTTTTGATTTAACATCTTTCATCTCACTAACTACAACATCTCCTGTAAATCCTAACATAACTCCAACAAGTTTTCCTTTTAAATCATCAAATGTTTTAATGTCGTTATTATTATCATTTAAAATAATAACTTGGTTAGCTGTATAGTATGGGTTTGAAAAATTAACAGCCATTTTTCTTTCGTCACTAGCTGTCATTCCAGCAATAATAATATCTATTTTATTAGTTTCAAGAGCTGGAATCAGTCCATCAAAAGCCATATCTTTAATAACCACGTCCATACCTAATTTTTCCCCAATAGCTTTAACTAAGTCTATATCAAATCCAACTACCTCACCTTTATCAAGATATTCAAAAGGTGGAAATTCAGCATTAGTACCAACATAAAGCTTTCCTTTTGCAAAAGTTAGAGTGCTCATAATTAACATTAAAAATAAAACCAAACTTTTAATAATCTTTTTCATAATATCCTCCTTAGTGTTATTAAAATCTTTTATATTAATGATTTAAAACCTTTTCAATGAAATCTTTTGCTCTAGAATGATTAGAACCATCAAATAGCTCCTCAGGTGTTGTATCCTCTAAAATAGACCCTTGATCCATGAATAAAACTCTATCTGCTACTTTTCTAGCAAATCCCATTTCGTGTGTAACTACAACCATAGTCATTCCCTCTTTAGCAAGATCTCTCATAACATCTAAAACCTCACGTATCATCTCAGGATCAAGAGCAGATGTAGGTTCATCAAAGAGTATAACTTCAGGATCCATACAAAGAGCTCTAGCTATAGCTATTCTTTGTTTTTGACCACCAGAAAGTTGGTCTGGATACGCTAAAGCTTTATCTTTTAAACCAACTTTTTTTAATAAAATAAGAGCTTTTTCTTCAACATCCTCTTTTTTCATACCTTTAACTTTCATAGGAGCTAAAGTAAGATTTTCAAGAACTGTTTTATGTGGAAAAAGATTGAAGTGTTGAAAGACCATTCCAACTTTAGCTCTCATATGATTTATATCTGTTTTAGGGCTCATAATATCTTCTCCACTGATATAGATATGTCCAAGAGTAGGTTCTTCTAGACGATTTATACATCTTAAAAATGTGGACTTTCCGCTTCCAGAAGGGCCAATTACAGCAACGACCTCTCCTTTCATTATATGAGTAGAAACCCCTTTTAAAACTTCAAGTTCTCCATAATTTTTAAATAGATTATCAACTTTTATCATTTATTACTCAACCCCTTTTCAACACCTCTCATAATTTTTGTAAAAATTCCAACTAAAATTAGATATATTAAACCAACTAAAAGTAGTGGTTCAACTCCTCTATAAGTTTGAGATGTAATGATATTAGCTGATCTTAAAAGATCTACACCACCAATAAACCCAACTATAGATGTTTCTTTTAAAAGAGTTATAAACTCACTAACTAATGCTGGAAGTATTTTACGAATAGCTTGTGGAATTATAACCTCTTTCATAGCCATAGGATAACTCATTCCAAGAGCTCTAGAAGCCTCCATCTGTCCTTTATCTAGTCCCTCAATACCAGCTCTAATAATCTCTGCAACATAAGCACTAGAGTTTATTCCAAAGGCAATTCCAGCAACTAAAAATATAGGCATGTCACGGAATCCAGCAAAAATAATGTTAGCCAGAACTAGAAGTTGAACAACTGCTGGAGTTCCTCTAATAAGATCAATATAACAAATAGCAATCCATTTGAATCTAGGTGAAAGTCTTAAAAGTGCGATAAAAATACCAAAAATAACACCAAAGATAGCTGAAAAAGCTGTGACACCAACTGAAAAAGCTAAACCTTGAAGAACATATTGATATCTGTAACCATCAATAAAAATTGTTTTTAGTGTACTTAAGTAATCTCCCATAAAAATCTCCTTTATATTAGTATTTGGTATAAAAAAAGAAGGTCTAAGAGTATAGACTTATACTCTTAGACCTTCCAAAATTAAAAGGGTAAATAATTTTGCGAAAGTAATCCATAGTTATGAGAATAAAAATGGATGGTCAGCATCAAAAATTACTAAGAATATAATAGAATATAGAGTTTTTATTATTTTGTACCCTATTCCTATCATTTCTAAATAACATGACCTGACCTCCTTTAAAAAATTCTTAAACTACTAAAGTTTGATTGATTATAAACTATGAAAATAAAATTGTCAAATATTTTTTTATAAAAATATTTTTCCTAAAAGTGCTTATGAGAAAACACTCACAAGTACCCTTAGGAAAAAAGCTGAGCAGGGGGGAGTGCTCAGCTTTTCTTAGACACTTTTACTACTAAATAAAAGGGTCTTTAGTGGGGGGATTTTTATTGGGAAATTAGTAGATGAATCTATTGGAACGATTAGGGGGTCATTCCAACGATATATGTCAGTCGCTATATTATTACTAAATTGTCCAAGGAATTCCTTCAAATTAATTTTAAAAATTTTTGATTTATTAGGATTTCTATTTGTAAGAACCCCTATAAAGTCTCTCTCGTTGGGAAAGAATCTAATGTAAGCAAATACATCAGGATGTGGTGAAAAAAATTTAATTTCACCTTTTTTTAACACTTTTGAACTAGATCTTAGAAAAGAAATTTTTTTATACCAATTTAAAAGATCTTGATCCTCATTTCCCCAAGGATATGTTCTTCGATTATCTGGATCTTTACCACCCTCTACTCCTACTTCATCTCCATAATAGATAACAGGAACTCCAGGAAGGGTAAATTGAATTAAACTCAAAGATTTTAGAATTCTAGTTGTAGCAGGCTCTAAATATTGAGGTTCAATATTATAATCTTTTACAATATCTTTAACAGAGGTTTTTATTCTTTTTACATCATGACTTCCTAAAAGATTGAAAGATGCAAAATAATTTTCTTTAGGATAGTTTTCTCTTAGAGAGTTCATATATTTGCAAAGAGTATCACTATCGATAGAACTATTATAGAAGTTTAAAAGATATGTTCTAAGAGGATAGTTCATAGCTGAATCTAGTTGTTTACCATTGAAATACTCTCTTCTTTGACCATAGCTAACTTTATTACTAGCATCTTCCCAAACTTCTCCAATAATAACTGATTCAGGGTCGATATTTTTACATTTATACTTTAGGCTTTCAATAAAGAAACTTGGAAGCTCGTCAGCCACATCAAGTCTCCAACCTTTAATACCAGTTTTCATCCAGTGATTAATAACGCTATTTTCCCCTTCAACAATATATTTAAAAAAGCTAGGTTCTAGTTCATTAACACAAGGTAAATCTTTAATTCCCCACCAACAATCGTAGTCATAGGGATAGTTTTGAAATCTATACCATGGATAAAATGGAGAGGATGCAGATGTAGATGCCTCTTTAAAATATATACTATCTTTTCCTGTATGATTAAAAACTCCATCTAAAATTGTATATATTCCTCTTCTTTTACACTCTTTAACCATCTCTTTAAAATCCCAATATGTACCTAAGACAGGATCAATATTATGATAGTTGTTAGTGTCATAACGGTGATTACTAGTTGCTTCAAAAATTGGATTTAAATATAGAGTTCCCACATTTAAGCCTTTAAGATAGTTTATTTTTTCAGTAATTCCTTTTAAATTACCACCAAAAAAATCCCAACGAGCTATCTCATTTTTACTATTTTTTATATACATAGGAATATCAGACCATCTTCCATATAGAAAACTATTAACTTTTGGGTCGTTAACTTTACCATCCTTATTTCCATTTTTAAACCTATCTGGAAAGATTTGATAGGCGATACTCTCTTTAAACCAGTTAGGAGTAGGATTGTTTTTGTAGTATAAGGTAATTTGATAGTCAATTGGAAAATTTTCATAGATATCTCCAATACCACCAAGAGCTAGAGAGTTATTTCCATAGTAAAAAATAGTATTTTCATTTCCAATAGATATTTTAAAGTGATAAAAAATAGTTTTAGCTAAAGATGGAGTTGTAAAATTAAGAGACCAGACAATATAGTCATGGTCTCCAATTTTTTTTTCAGCTTCAGGAAGCATTTTAAACTCCAATATTTTTCCATTTTTAATTATTAAGTTAATACCTAAACAGTTAATATTTTTTTGAGTTAATATATTAAATTTTATATTTTCTCCACAAGGAGTAGCTCCAAAAGGTGTTTTAAATTGTTCATCTTGAGAATCAAATAAAATAGAGTCTTTAGGTAACGAGTAAGAAAGACTATTCACCTCTTTTCACCTCCTTAATATGCCATATATCTTCAGCATATTTTCTAATACTGTTGTCAGAAGAGAATTTACCAGAGTGGGCGATATTAACTAAGCACATTTGTAACCACCCTCTTCTATTTTCATAAAGAGTATTAATTTTGTTTTGAGCTTCAACATATGCAGAAAAATCCTTTAGAACAAAATAAGGATCCCCTTCTCCATATATATGATTTAATATATCCTTAAACTCCTCTTTATTTTCAGAAAAAGTTCCATCACTAAGTTGATTAATAATCTTTTGTAAATCAGGATTAGAGTTTAGTATATCTCTAAAGTTATATGTTCTATTTTTTTCTAAATCCATAACCTCTTGTGAAGTAAGTCCAAATATAACAATATTATTATCTCCAACTTCATCATAGATTTCAACGTTTGCTCCATCAAGAGTAGCAAGAGTTACAGCACCGTTCATCATAAATTTCATATTTCCAGTTCCTGAAGCCTCTTTAGAAGCTGTTGAGATCTGCTCACTTACATCACCTGCTGGAATTATAAGTTCAGCTATAGAAACACCATAGTTTTCAAGAAATACAACTTTAATTTTATTTCTAATATCAGAATCATTGTTTACAACATTAGCTACAGAATTTATAAGCTTTATAATGTTTTTAGCTAAATAGTAAGATGGTGCAGCTTTCGCACCAAAAAAGAATGTTCGTGGAACTATATCAAGCTCTGGATTTTGTTTTAGCTGATTGTATAGATAAATTATATTAAATACATTAAGCAGCTGCCTTTTATATCCATGAAGCCTTTTAATCTGTACATCAAAAATTGAAAATGGATTTATATCTATATTGTATTTATTTTTAACAAAGGCAACAACTTTCTCTTTGTTTTTAAATTTGATTTTATCTAGTGTCTGTAAAACATTATCATCATTTATATATTTTAAAAAGTTAATAAATTTATTTGTGTCATTTAAGCATTCAGGCCCACTTTTTTCGATAACTAATTTATAAAGTTCAGGATTTGCATTTTTTAACCATCGTCTATGGGTAATACCATTAGTTTTATTGTTAAATCTTTCAGGATAAAGAAGATAAAAATCATGAAGTTCTCTATTTTTTAAAATTTCAGTATGGATTTTAGCAACACCATTAATTGAGTGAGAACCTATTATAGCTAGATTAGCCATACGTACTTCTCCATTATAGATTATTCTCATAGAATCAATTTTACTGTAGTCCTCTTCATATTTTTTGCTAACCTCTTCACAAAATCTTCTGTCAATCTCTTCGATAATCATAAGAACTCTAGGAACAGTTTTTTTAAACATATCATAAGGCCATTTTTCCATAGCTTCAGCTAATATAGTATGATTAGTATAAGCTAAAGTTTTAACTGTTATATCCCAAGCGCTATCCCAGTCTAGTCCCTCTTCATCTAAAAGTAACCTCATAAGTTCACCAACAGCTATAGCAGGGTGAGTATCATTAATATGAACTCCTACAAAATCAGAGAATTTATGGATAGATTCTTTGAGCTTTTTATATCTTTTTAAAATAGTTTGAAGTCCAGCACTAACAAAAAAATACTCCTGCTTTAGACGTAAAAGCTTTCCTCGCATACTAGAATCATCAGGATATAAAATCTGTGAAATAGCTTCAACAGCAAACTTTTTATCAATAAATTTTTGATAATCACCTTTTTGAAGACCATTTAAATCAATCTCTTCTTCAGGGAGTTCAGCACTAAAAAGTCTAAGGGTATTAACAGTTTCCATATTAGAACCTAAGATAGGGATATCATAAGGAACAGCGTCAATCTCTTCACAACCAGAGTATACGGGCTCAATTCCATTTGGAGTATTAACTAAATTTACAACTCCACCAAATCTAATAGTTACAGTTTTTTCAGGTTTTTTAATCTCCCATAGAAAATCCTCTTTTAACCAGTTATTTAAAAGTTCTTTTTGATAACCGTTTACAATTTTTTGATTAAAAAGGCCATGTTTAAATCTTATACCACATCCATGACCAGGAAAACCAAGGGATGCAAGTGAATCCATAAAACATGCTGCAAGTCTTCCAAGACCACCATTTCCAAGAGCAGGATCAGGTTCTAATTCTAAAAGAGTATCTAAATCAATTCCTAAATCTCTAAGCCCATCTTTAACAACATCTCGAATATTAAGATTTAAAAGATATGAATTCAATAGTCTTCCAAGTAGAAATTCCATAGAGAAATAATATATCTGTTTACATTTTTTCTTAGTGTAGTAGTTGTTAGTTTCTGCCCAAGATTCAGATATATAATCTCTTATAAGTTTTCCAAGAGCTAAATATTTATGCTCTAGGGAAGCTTCTGTAGTAGTTTGTGCAAAAGTTAGAGTAAGTCTTTTAACATAATCTTCTTTAAATTGATTTTTAGTTAGATTCATAAAAGACCTCCGTATAACGATTTATATTTTTTAGCTGACTCTTTCCAATCAGAGTTATATTTCATACAAGACCTCATAAGAGCGGTCCAAGCTTTTTTATCTTCATAGAAAACTTTAGCAGCATATTCAAGTTTGAAAAGCATATCATGAGCATTATAGTTTTGGAAAACAAAACCAGTTCCTCCCAAGGTATCAGGATTAAAGTTAGAAACAGTATCTTTTAAACCTCCAGTCTCTCTAACTAAAGGAATAGTACCGTATCTCATAGCAATAAGTTGACCTATACCACATGGTTCGAATAGAGATGGCATTAAAAACAGATCACATGCTCCATATATTTTTCTAGCTAATTCATCACTAAATGTTATGTTAGCTGAGAGTTTCCCAGGATTAATATATGAATAATAGTTAAACAGATCTTGGTACTGCACATCTCCAGTTCCTAAAACAACAAATTGAAGGTTAATATTCAAGATATCATCCATAACCCATTTTATAAGATCAAGGCCCTTTTGACTAACTAAACGAGAAACTAATCCTACCATTAAAATATTTTCGTCTACAGGAAGTCCCAGTCTTTTTTGTAATTCCACTTTATTTATAGCTTTTTTCTTTAAGTTAGTTAATCCAAAATTAGCGTAAAGTTCATCATCTTTTCTAGGATCGTATAAAGTGTAATCGATTCCATTTACAATTCCATGAACTTTATCTCCAAGTTCAATAATTAATCCATTTAATTTTTCCCCATAGAAAGGATATGTAATCTCTTTAGCATAAGTTTCACTAACAGTTGTAACTAAATCAGAGTATATAAGACCACCTTTCATAAAAGATACACCATCATAAAATTTAAGTTTATCTTCTGAATAATATGAGGAATCAAGACATAAAAGTTCTCCCAAAATATCTTTAGAAAATACACCTTGATATTTTAGATTATGTATTGTGAAAACAGTTTTTGTATTTTTCAAAAGTGGATCCTCTTTGTAAAAAGCTTTTAAAAGTACAGGAATCATACCTGTGTGCCAATCATTACAGTGAATGATATCAGGAGAAAAATCAGGTATATGCTTAACAGCTTCTAAAACTCCTCTACAAAAGAAAGAAAAAATCTCTCCATCATCATAATGACCGTAAGGTATATGTCTTTTAAAATAGTATTCATTATCTATGAAATAGAAATCCACACCATCATACTCTAAATGAAATAATCCAGCATATTGATTTCTCCATCCAACAGGTACAGTAAAAGAACCTAAAAAATTCATTTTTTCTACAAATTTTTTAGGAATATTTCCGTTTTTTGGAAGTATAACTTTAGCATTAACACCAACTTTTTTTAATGCCTTTGGAAGAGCGTGAGATACATCCCCAAGACCTCCAACTTTTAAAAATGGATCAGCTTCTGAAGTGGCAAAAAGCAGATTGATATTTTTCATCTTCTTTCCTCCTTGTAAAAGTTAAAATTTATATTTTTTCTGAATAACAAGAGGATATGAAGGGTTTCCTTCTAACTCTGTTTCTTCTAAAACAACATTTTTATCAACAATAATATTCTTTAAATGTGTACCAGCTTTTATAGTACAATTTTGAAGAATAATACAATTTTCTACTCGAGCACCTTTTTCTACATTGACATATCTTGAAAGTACACTATTAATAACAGTTCCTTCAATAAAACACTCATTAGAAATAATAGAGTTTTTTACAACCTCTTCACTTAAATAGTGAGTAGGAATTGAATCTTTAACCTTGCTAAAAATAGGTCTATTTTCATTAAAGAAAATCTCTTTTAAAGTTTTAGAGTTTATTAAATCCATATTAGTTCTAAAGTAGTTCGCTAGTGAATTTAAACAAGAAAGATACTCTTTATGCTCAAATCCCATGATTTTTAGATTGTTTTTACTTCTATAGATAATATCTTTTAAAGAGATTTGATTATGGGGTCTAGACATAACTAAGGCCATTAAAAGAGATCTTTTTATCAAAAATATTTCTAAAGATATATTTTGATTTTTCTTTGGTAAAAAATTAGCACAAGCTCTTGTTAGATGATTTTTTTCATTAAATTCTAAAATATCACAACCAAGAAAATTTTCTGATGGTTCAGGAATATTTTTATATATAACTGTAACATCAGCTTCTGAAAGCTCATGAAATTCAATAGCCTTATCTAAGTCTATATTTGCAACCATGTAAGTTGGAGCAATAACAATCATCTCATCTTTAGATTTTAGAAGATCGTCAAAGTTTTCAACTAAAAGTTCAGTGTCACTTTCAACATCACCACTGTGAATTGTAAGACCTCCATTTTTTCTATTTAATCCCCAAGATTTAGCTACATCTAAGTGATTTCTAAGAGAACGACAATTTTTACTAGTAAGAACATGAATATTTCTAATTCCAGAATTTTTCATATATGATAAAGGGAAATCAATAGCTCTATATTTTCCTGCAATAGGAACTGTAGCTATTCCTCTATGGGCCGTTAAAGTTTTTAAAAGATCTCTACTTTCAAAAGATGTGATAACTCCAGTATATTTTGCTAACATTATTCATCCCCCCCACTGATAAATAGAATTTCATCTTTTCTTCCAAAATGCTCATTTTTTTCAACAACAACATTTTCACCTAAAATTATTCTATTAACAAAACTACCTTCTTTTAAAACTGCTCCAGCTAAAATGACACTGTTATGTACTTTAGCTCCCTCTTCAACAAAAACCTCAGAAGAGATAATAGAGTTAATAACTTCACCTTTAATAATACATCCCTCTGAAATAATAGAGTTTTTAATAACTGCAGTTTCTTCAAGAAGGTGACCAGGTTTATTTGTAGCTTGAGAGTATATTCTCCAATTTTTGTCAAAGAGATCAATAGGATTAGAACTATCTAATAAATCCATATTAGCAGCCCAAAGGCTCTCTATAGTTCCTACATCTTTCCAGTAACCAGCAAAAGGATAAGCCATTAATTTTTGATTCTCTCTTAAAAACTTTGGAATAATATTTTTTCCAAAATCTTTGTCTGAGTACTTATCTTGTTGATCCTCTTTTAGTGCTTTTTTTAGAGCAGACCAATTGAAAATGTATATCCCCATACTTGCTAAAGTACTCTTAGGTTCTTTAGGTTTTTCTTCAAACTCATAGATCTCTCCATTTGTATTTGTATTCATAATTCCAAAACGAGAAGCTTCCTCAAGAGGAACATCAATAACAGCTACAGTTGCTGCAGCTCCTGTTTCAATATGAAAATCTAACATTTTATCGTAATCCATTTTATAGATATGGTCTCCAGAAAGAATAAGAACATATTCAGGATTATACATATCAATATAGTTTTCATTTTGAAATATAGCATCGGCAGTCCCCTTATACCAACGATTTTCACTTTCTGTAGAGTATGGAGGTAAAATACTAACTCCAGCTCCTTCAACATCTAAATCCCATGGACTTCCAACTCCAATATGTTTATTTAACAGAAATGGCTTGTATTGAACTAAAACTCCAACAGTGTCAATTCCAGAGTTAACACAGTTGCTTAATGGGAAGTCTATAATTCTGTACTTACCTCCAAAAGGAACAGCAGGTTTTGCAACATCTTTTGTGAGTTTTTTAAGTCTACTTCCTTGACCGCCAGCTAAAATCATAGCTATCATTTTCTTTTTCATAGTTAAATTCCCCCTTTTTTTAATATTGGCTTTAAAAACAGTGTACAAAGTGGAGCTATATTTATTGAAATAGAGAAAGGTTGATCATCTAGCTCTCTATTCATAGGTTTGATAATTTCACTATTAACTTGGTTACTACCGCCAAAAATATCTTTATCACTATTAAAAACTTCCATATACTCAAACATCCTTGGAACACCAATAGAGTGATTTATATACTCATTTTTAGTAAAGTTACAAACAACTAAAATAAAATCCTCTAAATTATCTCCTTTTCTTATAAATGTTATAAGTTTTTGAGTGTGATTTTTATGATTAACCCACTGGAATCCATCAGAAGTTGAATCTTTTCCCCAAAGAGCTGGTTCTGATTTATAAAATTCATTAAGTTTGCTAACATAAGTTTTTAAAGAATCATGTTGTGGATATTTTAAAAGTTTCCATTCTAACTCTTCATAATATCTCCATTCGATAAATTGACCAAATTCCCCTCCCATAAAAAGAAGTTTTTTTCCAGGATGCCCAAACATGAATCCATAAAACATTCTAAGAGAATCAAATTTTTGAATATAATCTCCGCTCATTTTATCAAGAAGTGATTTTTTTCCATGTACCACTTCATCGTGAGATAAGGCTAGTATAAAGTTTTCGCTAAAAGCATACATAATAGAGAATGTTAAAAGATTATGATTTTTCTCTCGTTCACATGGGGTATAAGACATATATTTCAACATATCATTCATCCATCCCATATTCCATTTGTAGTTAAATCCAAGGCCTCCTTTATATGTAGGAGCTGTTACTAAAGGCCAAGATGTTGCTTCTTCAGCAATCAT
This sequence comes from uncultured Cetobacterium sp., assembly GCF_947038635.1. Taxonomy (GTDB): domain Bacteria; phylum Fusobacteriota; class Fusobacteriia; order Fusobacteriales; family Fusobacteriaceae; genus Cetobacterium_A. The sequence continues at coordinate 35,565 of NZ_CAMQXC010000010.1, forward strand.
AAGTGGGTTTTTGTAAAGTTTAAAAATTGTTTCGTTGAGTGTTCTTAGAAAATCGATAGCTTCTAACTTAGCATCTCCACCAAGTGAGTTTTTAAGACCTATTTTTTCACGTCCATACTCAAGGTATAAAAGGTTTGAGACTGCATCAGCACGAATTCCATCAATATGAAAATGTTCAAATAAAAATGTTGCACTTGATAATAAAAAGTTTCTGACAAAGGGTTTAGTAAAATCAAAGTTAGCAGTTCCCCAAGTTGGGTTTTCCCCTAAAATTTCGTTTTCGTATTCAAAAAGAGGTGTTCCGTCAAATCTATATAGACCATGGGCATCTTTACAAAAATGTCCAGGGACCCAGTCTAAAATGACTCCAATTCCAGCTTTATGGCATTCATTAACAAGATATTTAAAATCTTCAGGGGAGCCATAACGACTTGTGATAGAGAAATATCCAACTCCTTGATATCCCCAAGATGTATCTAAAGGATGTTCCGTGAGAGGAAGGATTTCAATATGAGTAAAACCTGTTTCTAAAATATATGGAACAAGCTTTTTAGCAATTTCTCGGTAGTTGAGAAACTCTCTTCCATCTTCAGGGCCATCTCCACGGTTATAATTTCTTTTCCAAGAACCTAAATGTAGTTCATAAATACTGATAGGTTTACTGTAAAGATTTTCTGAAGCTCTTTTTTCTAGCCATTTTTCATCTTCCCATGGAAAAGATTTAAAAGGGTTATAAACAATAGAAGCAGTATTAGGTCGAACTTCAGAATAAAAGGCAAAGGGATCGCTTTTCATAAATATTTTTTGATTTTTATCAGCAATCATATATTTATAAATTGTTCCCTCTTTTAAATTAGGAATAAAAAGAGTCCAAACTCCAGTATGAATATCTTTATTCATATAATTTTTTTTACCATTCCAATCATTGAAATCTCCAACGACTGAAACTTTCATAGCGTTAGGTGCCCAAAGAGTAAATAAAACTCCATCAACACCATCATTTTTTTTCAGATGAGAACCGAAAGTTTTATAAAGAGTATAATTCATAGAAATCCCCCCTTTTTTCCAAAAATTTTAATTATTATAATATATTATTTTGAAAAAAGATACATCTTTCCTTTATAAAAATAAAAAAAAATTTCCAAATTAAAAAAAGAAAGTGAAGGAATATTTTGTATTAAATTTATTTAGTATAAAATAAAAAGAAAATATCTATACCAAAGGTATGATATTGTGTTATATTTTAACTGAAAAAATAAGGAGAGGGGAAAAGATGAAAATATTAAAGTATTTATTAGTGGCATGTATGATGACTATGTCTATTTTTGCTCAGGAAACAAAGAGAATAGCTCTAACTTTTGATGATGGTCCAAAAGCTAAAATAACAGAGGAAATTTTAGAAGTTTTAAATGAAAACAATGCAAAGGCAACATTTTTTATTTTAGGAACAAATGGAAAAAGATATCCAAAAATTTTAGAAAAAATATATGATGGTGGACATCAAATTGCAAACCACTCATATAATCATCCAAATTTAAAAAAATTACCAATGAATGATGTAAAAAAAGAACTTGAAAGTACAAATAAAATTATTATAAGTGTAACAAATAAAAAAGTTGTATACTTTAGACCTCCATATGGTGCTTTAGGAAAAACTCAAAAAGAGGAGTTAAAAAAGAGTTTAGGTATGGAGTCAGTTATGTGGAACATCTGTCCTAAAGATTGGGAAAAACCATCTGATGCAGATTATATAGCTAAGTTTTTAGTAGAAAATGCAAAGGATAATGGGATAGTATTGTTGCATGACTATGGAAAGACTGCTCAGGCTCTAAAAGTAGCTATTCCTCAATTAAAAGCTAAAGGTTTTGAGTTTGTAACAGTTGAAGAGCTAAATAAGAAATAAAAAAAATTAATAAAAAAGCTTTACTTTTTAATAAAAAACATGTATAATAATTCTAGATTAATAATATGAGTTTTAAAATTTTTAGAAGAGAAACCTATAGGTAACTTGAGTTTGTTTAACCTCTGATTTAAAGATTAAGATTTGTAGAGTTATAAAAAATAATTTTATGGAGGTATCAAATGAAAGGTACTGTTAAATGGTTTAACGAAGAAAAAGGATTTGGATTTATCACTGGTGAGGACGGGAAAGATGTATTCGCACACTTCTCTCAAATCAAGAAAGATGGATTCAAGAAGTTAGTAGAAGGAGAAGAAGTAACTTTTGACGTAGTTCAAGGTGAAAGAGGACCTCAAGCATCTAACATCGTAACTGTAAAGTAATGATATTTTAAAGCCTTAGAAGATTTTCTAAGGCTTTTTTTTATTATATAAGGAAATTATAGAAAAAATTTAGGCAAAAAAATACTGAAAA
>NZ_CAMQXC010000011.1 GCF_947038635.1 uncultured Cetobacterium sp.
GAATAGAAAATATAATAGCTATAATTCCACCAGTTAAAAGAGGTTGCATTTTAACAACTTCTTCAACAGTAAGACCGATGGCTCCATTAACTTTACTAACATAAGGTAAAAGATTTAAACCAATCCATCCAACTGCAGTTGAAATTAAGATAGGAAGAGCTACCATACTTAATCCCTTCACTTTATCTCTAAAAAGGTAGATAGCTAAAGATGCAATAAATGCTGTTACACCAGCATTAACAACATCACCAGTTCCAGTCAAAACTATATTCCCATTGACAAAGGATACAACACCTGATCCAATAAAAGTAGCAACAGAAACACATATACTTTCTAAAGGAGTGAAACTTAATTGATATGAAACTCCAGTTCCAATTGCAAAAGGAAGTAAACTTGTAGATATTTTTGTTAGATTTAATATACTTACTAAATTTAAACTTTTTGCAATCTCCCCAAGAATTGCTGAAGGAATAAGAGTAGCAACTATTCCTAAACTCATACCATTTAATATTTTAAAGATTAGCTCTTTTATTTTCATTTTTTCACCTTCCCATATTGTTTATTGAATTTTTTTCAATTCTATCAAAAGCTTCTTTTAAAACTTCTAAACTATTTGAACAAGCTATTCTAACTGCTTTATCATCACCAAAAGGCTTTCCTGGAATAACTTTAACTTTTAATTTTTCAAAAAGATAGTTTGAATATTCAATAGAGTTTAGATTAGTTTCACTAATATCTATGAAAATATATATTCCACCTTGAGGAGTAAAAGCTTTTAAACCATGGATATTGTTAATTCTATTTAAGCTGTATTCAACCCTCTCTTTATATAGAGGAACAACACTATTTTTTACATGCTTTCTATTTTTTAAAGCTGCAAGTGCTGCTCTTTGGGAGATAGCTGATGCACTATAAACAATAACTTCATTTATTTTTCTAATTGTATCTACAATAGCTTTAGGTGCAATGTTATATCCAACTCTCCAACCTGTCATAGCAAAATTTTTAGAAAAGCTACAAACAGAAATAGTTCGTTCTTTCATTCCACTTAAAGTATAGATTGGAATAAAACTATTAGAATAATCATAAAAATCATAGATATCATCAGCATAAACAAGTAGATCATATTTTTTAGCTAATTCACTAACAATCTCTAAACTTTCTAGAGAGTAACAAACTCCTGTAGGATTAGATGGAGTGTTTATAATAATACCCTTAGTTTTATTTGTAATAGCTTTTTCTAAATCCTCTTTGATAATTTGATAGTTATTTTCAATAGTTGTATGAACAATAACTGGATTTCCTTTAGCTTCTTTTATTTGGTCTACATAAACAGGAAAAAATGGTGCAATTACAATAACCTCATCCCCTTCATTTAGTGTGGCTTGTAAAGCTAAATACATTCCATGACAAGCTCCAGATAAAACAATAACTTCATCAAGATTAATATTATAGTTATTAAACTCAGTTTTATGATATTTAATAATCTCTTCACGAAGTTCTAAATCTCCTAAAGGATCAGTATAGTGAGTATGACCATTTAATGCATCTTGAAAAGCTGAATTTATAATGATTTTATCAGTATGTATATCTAAATCTCCAATTCCTAAATTTATAATTTGATTTTTTTCTGATTCATCAATAGATTTAAAAGTTGTTTCCTCTTTATTTTGAAATCTCTTAGCCAAATATTTTGATCCATTCATTTTCATTTCCCCCTTATAAATTTCCTTCTAAAATAGTTATAAACTCCTCTTTAGTAAACTTAAGTGGTACCTCACTACCAGCTATAGAATTTAAAATTTTATTGATAATCTCCTCTTTTTTCTCAAGATACTCCTCTTTGATAACTATCTCTTTAAGAGTAGTTGGAAGATTAATCTCTTTATAGAACTTTAAAAGAGTATTAAGTTGTTCATGATTATCTTCAAGTTGTAACTGAATAAGTATACCAAAAGCAACAACTTCTCCATGTAGATGCTCCTCTTCAACTCTTTTAATCTTAGTTAAAGCATCAAAAATAGCATGAGCAATAGCTCCATTATATTTAAAATCAATAAGATTTGAAACGATACCAGTTGTAACAAGAATGACTCCGGCTACTTCTTTGAAATCATCATCAACTATTGGTGTAGATAAAGCATGTTTTCCATAATTTAACATAGTTTCTTTACAAAGGTGACTTAATTTCTCTCCCATAGTGGTGTTGAAATTTAATTTTTTACCACGAGCTTTTAAATTCATTTCATAGTATTTAGCTAGTGTATCCCCTATTCCTGCCCATAGATATTTTTTAGGAGCAGCGATTAAAGTATCTAAATTTATGAAGGTTTTATGAGGAGGTCTTTTTAAAAAATATAGTTCTTGAAATACATGATTTTCTTCATACATAACTGAAATATATGAAACAGCAGCGCATGTAGAAGCAATAGTAGGGAGTGTAAAAAGTGGTATGTTCAATTTATCCATTAGAACTTTTGAAGCATCAATAGATTTCCCACCTCCAATACCAATTATTAAATCATAGGTATTGTTTTTTAAATTTTTCAAAGTTGAGTTAATAATAGTATGACAACATTCATTTCCATAATGAACTAGGTGAAATTTTTTATCTTCTAAAATTTTAAAAAACTCATTTTTTATTGATAAAAGAGATTTTTCACCATGAATAACTAAAATGTTGTTGAAGTTTTGAATCTCTTTAGCTAAAACATTCCAAATGTTACTGTCCATATAAACTTCTGTTAAAATAGATTTTTCCATAAAATTCCTCCTAGTTCATAAATTAAGATAAAATAAAAAAGCTTTTGGTTTCCCAAAAGCTTTAAACAATAAGTCTTTAAAAAGTTAGTTGGGATATAAGCCTATATTTATTTAATACAAATAGGCTTATATCTATATTTCTAGACATAAACCATAGTTTTAAAATAATACATAAACCAAAACATAGCCCTAACTTTTCTTAAAGACATTTTTAATCTCCTCCAAAATTTTTTATTTGCATAAATATAACATAAAAAAATAGGGTTGTAAACATTTTTTTGAAAATATTTTTTTAAAAAAAATAAAATAAAAAAAGATTGACAAAATTATAAAAAATTATTATCATTTTTAAAACATTTATAACTGGGGGTATTTTATGAAAAGAACATTTTTGCTATTAGTTATTGTTTCAAATTTTGTTTTTGGAAAAGATGTGTTTAAAATTGGGGCTACTCCAATACCTGCGGGGGAGATTTTAAATGAGGTAAAGGAGGATTTAGCAAAAGAGGGATTAAATATTGAGATTGTTGAATTTACAGACTATATTGTGCCAAATTTAGCTTTGGCAGATGGATCTTTAGATGCAAACTTTTTTCAACATAAACCATATTTAGCTAATTTTATGAAAGAGAAAAATTTAGATTTAGTTCCTCTAGAGGATATATATGTACCACCTTTAGGAGCTTATTCTAAAAAGTATAAAAGTATAAATGATTTGAAAGTTGGAGATAAAGTGGCGATTCCAAATGATCCAACAAATGCTGGAAGAGCATTAATTTTGTTACACAATAATGGAGTTATAAAATTATCTAATCCTAAGGATCTTATGGCTACAGAGTTTGATATAGTTGAAAACCCAAAAAAGTTAAAGGTTGTTTCTCTTCAAGCTGCTCAATTACCAAGAGCTTTAGATGATGTGGATTTAGTAGTTATAAATTGTAACTATGCTTTAGATGCTGGATTATCACCTCAGGATGATTCTTTAATTGTTGAGGGAAAAGAGAGTGCTTATGGAAATGTAGTAGCTGTAAGAAAAGGTGATGAAAATAGTAAAGAGATTGCAACTTTAATGAAAGTTCTAAGGAGTGACAAAGTTAGAACTTTTATATTAGAGAAGTATAAAGGGGGAATAATTCCTCTATTCTAAACTATTTTGGAGGTTTTTATGAAAAGTATATTAAAAGGAATTTTTATAGCATTAATCGCATTGATTGTTTTTAGTTGTGAAGAGAAAGATGGAAAAATTCAAGATAAAAAAGATCGAGTTTTTGTAATTGGAACTAATGCAGAATACCCACCATTTGAATATTTAGAAAATGGAAAAGTAGTTGGATTAGATCCTGAGATTATAGAAGCTATATTTCAAAAGCTTGGATATCAATATAAATGGGCTAATATGGAGTTTGGAGGATTAATATCAGCACTACAAACTGGAAAAATAGATATGGTTATAGCAGGAATGAGTGTAACTCCAGAGAGATCAAAAATGGTTCAATTTACATCTCCTTATCTAACTTCAAAAGTGGCCTTTATAACAAATAAAAAGAATCCTATAAAGGGTATGGATGATTTAGAGCATAAAAAATATGGAGCAGAGCTAGGAACAACAAAGGAGAATACTGCAAAAAATATTTTAGGATCAACAGTAGTTCCTTTTCAAAATAATACGTCAGCACTATTAGCTTTAAAAAATGGTCAAATTGATGGAATCGTTTTAGATGAAAGTGTAGCAGAAGAGTATGTAAAAAATAATTCAGATTTATCATTAGTTGGTATTTTAGAAGGGGAGCCAAAAGCTATAGCTTTTGGAAAAAACGATAAGGATTATGAAAAGATAAACGAAGTGCTAGTTCAACTAGTTAACGATGGAACTATAGAAAAGTTAAAAGAGAAGTATAAGGTTAAGTAATTATTAATTTTAATAGCAAAAGGTGGTTTTATTTTAGTAAAACCACCTTTTATAAATTATTGTAAAATTTATTTACACCTAAAGAAAAAGCTTTTTCTTCTAATATATTTTGAACTTTTGAATTACAATAAAAATCCATAACAAAAACAGAAGGATGAATTTTCTCATCACTAATAACTAAATCATATTCACTAAAATCTCTTAATATATCTTTTTTATGAAAAAAAGAAGCTTCTAAATCAAATTTTATATTAGGAGCTAATTTATTTAAACTTTTTTTAAATAAATTATAATGATTTGAATTGATTTCATTAAAAAGAAATAAAACATTTTTTATATCAGAAACATTATCTTCGATTAAAGCTCTTTTAAGAGCAAAAGCAATAGAAAATTTATCTCCTAAAAAGAATTCATAAGAATGTTTTTTACAAAGAAAATCTAGTTTATTTAAAAGAATTTTATCATTTTCATCAAGATATACATTTTTAAAATCTATTATACTATTTTTGAATTTAAAAAGAGCAAGATAGATATTATGGAAAAGCATTTCTTCTAACTCTGAATTTAAGTTAGATATTTTAAACTCATTTTTTAAAATATGTAAAAATTTTAAAGTTTTTACTTTATTGTCTTTATCTAAAAAATAATAATCTAAAATCAGAGTAGTTAAAAAGAAAGTTAATTCATCCTTATATTTAGAATTAAAATCTCGACCATATTTGTTAATTAATGATTTTATATGACTAAATTCTTTAGTTTCAAGATAGCTTTCATTTCTAAATAAAGACTCCTCAAAAATTTCAGAACAAACTTCTAAAGAGTATAAGAAAGAAAGTAAAAAATAATTCACAGATATATTAGAAAATTTAAGTATAGGATAAATTTGAGATAATCTAGTTTTAGTATCAAATTTTTTTATATCTATTAGAAGGGATTTTAATGGAGGAACTAAAATATCCTCTTCAATAAAAAGCTTCATAAGTTTTCTATGAAAGTTTTTTTTCTCAATCAAGCTAAGTTCAGTTATTAAAAGTCCCTTTCCATGAAGATACTCATAGCGAGTTCCATTTTTTGAAAACTCATCCTTAACCCTTTGAAAACATCGAAGAATGGTGCTTCTAGATAAATCTAAAATCTCTTTTTCTTTTTCTAAATTTAAAAATCCATAAGCAATAAATTTAATGTAAAGATAATCAATTCTTTCTTCTACAGTTAAAATATTGAAATTATCAAAGAGTATTTCCCATTGTTTTTTACTGAGTATTAAACAAAAAACATCCTCTTTTTTTTCAACTTTAGGTAAATCAATAGACTCTAAAAAATCATTAATTTGGGAAATTGTTTTTAGAATAGCATTTTTTTCAACTTTTAAATATAGATGCATGTCTTCTATTGACATCTCAGTTTGAGATAAAATTTTTAAAATATTAGCAGCTGTTGTATTCATTTAATCACCTCCGACATTTATAGTTTAACATATATTTTAAAGGAACAGAACATAAAAAAGAACACTTTTAAAGTGTTCTTGAATATTTAAATAGTATCTAATTTATTTAATCCATTTGTTAAAGCATGGTTTTCTAAAATATTATGAACATTGACAATATTGTAGTACTCAACAATTTTTGCATTAGGCACAATGTTACTGTCACTAATAATTATATCATAATTTTTATGATTATATACAATATTTTTCTTATGAAAGAAAGTAGCTTCAATATCAAATATTATATTTGGGTGAAATTTTTTTAAAGATTTTTTAAAGATGATTTGATCAACAGCAACTACTTCATTGAAAAGTAAAAGAACATTTTTTATATTTGAAAAATGTTCATCGATAAGTATTCTTCGAATAACATATACAATCATAAATTTATCAACAAGATATAAATTATACGAAAATTCATTTAAAATCTCATCTAATTTATTTAAAATAATTTTGTGAGGTTTACTGAAAGAAATATTGATAATTTTTACAATTTTATTATTATATTTAAAAAACGAAAGATAGAGTTTATTAAACAACATTTTTTCTAAATCTTTATTAGAAATTTTAACACAAAATTTATTTTTAATAGAAGTGGTTAAATTTTTACAAATATCTATAATAGATGCTTCTAAAATCCCCTTTTCACAAGAAAGAGCTGTTAAAAAATGACAAAGTTGATTTTTAAACTCTTCATCAAAATCATGGCCAAATGCATTAATATTTTTTTGCAATTCTTTAAATTTATCTAAATCTAAATTTGAATCATCTGCAAGATTAAATCCTCCAAAAATATGGATGCAAACTTCTAAAGAACATATAAAAGAAAGTAAAAAATAATTTATGGAAATATCTGAAGCTTTAAGTATAGGATAAAGCTGAGATAACCTCTTTTTTGTATCAAATTTTTTAATGGAATTAAAAAGTTCTTTTCGAATAGGAACTAAAATATCTTCTTCAATAAAAAATTTCATAAGTTTTTTATAAAAGAGATTTTTATCATTTTTAGAAAGGGTTTTCAAAACAAGTCCCTTTCCATGATAGTATTCATAAGTAGTTCCATTTTTTAAAAATTCATCTTTAACTATTTGAAAAACTCTAAGAATAGTACTTCTCGAAATCTCTAAAATCTCTTTTTCTTTTTCTAGGTTTAAAAATCCAGTAGAAATAAATTTTATAAATAAATAATCCGCTTTTTCATCAGTTGTTAAGATTGTAAATTTTTCAAATAAAATTTTTAATTCTAATGTATTTAATTTTAGAAAATAGAAATCATCCTCTTTAGAAATAATAGGTAAATTAATTGAAGTTAAAAATTCATTAAGTTGTGAAATTGTTTTAATAATAGAGCTTTTTTCAACATCTAAGTACAGTTGCATATCTTCTATGGATATCTCAGTTTGAGAGAGTATCTTCAAAATATTAGCAGCTGTTGTATTCATATTACCACCCCCGATTTTTATAGTTTATCACACTATGTGTGATATTAAAATAGTCTTTATACATACCACTTTTGCTTCTCTAAAAAGAAAAATTGAAATATTTAATTTATAAATTATATGTGATAATATAAGAGCATATAAGAAATTAATTTAATTTCTAGAAGTATTATAAACACGGAGGGGAATAAAAAAATGACAAAAGGTACAGTAAAATGGTTTAACAAAGAGAAAGGATTTGGATTTGTAACTTGCGAAGAAGGAAAGGATTACTTTGTACACTTTTCTGGAATTGTAGGAGATGGATTTAGATTTTTAGAAGAGGGGCAAAATGTGTCTTTTAGAGTTGAAAGTGGAGACAAAGGACCTTTAGCTAAAGAAGTTCAAGCAAACTAATATATAGTCCTAATAATATATATAAGAACGGAAATATTCCGTTCTTTTTATTTATAATTGTTTTTGTATAGAGCATTGTGTAAAAAAAACATTGCATAAAAGGATAAAAATAGGATATAATTAGAGTACAAAATTATATGGCAAACTATGAGAAATCATAGGACGCAAAGCTATAGGGCCTGTAAAATGGTAGCCAGTTGCACTTATCTTCTAAATTTATTAAATTTAGGGATGAGTGTTTTTTTTTTGAAAAAATAAGTAAAAAAAGGAAAGAAAGAGAAAATCTATAATATAATTATAGATAAATATATTAGGGGTGTTGTATTATGTGTAAAACAGAGATAAAAAAAGAGTTAGGAAAATATCATATTAATTATACACATGAAAAAATTTTAAGAAGAATAAATGAAAATCCTGGAATAACAATGTGTGAGTTGACTAAAGGTTTGGATTTGTCAAAGGGATCTGTTTCTCTTTGTATAAAAAGATTAGAAGAGGAAAATTTAATTCAAAAATATGGAACATTTGATGATAAAAGAGTTTTTAGACTTCATCCAACAAAAATAGGGAAAGATTTATGTAGTAAAATTAAATTAATCCAAATACTAAAAATATAAAATCTCCGTATTTCTTTATACGGAGATTTTATATTAGAGAGGTAAAGAATAGTGTTTAATAGATGGATAGTTAGAATTTAAAGTTAAATTTTCAAAAGTTATAATTAAAGAAACTTCTTCTTGTAATAGATAATTGTCTAACTCATAGTATTTAATGAAATTAGAGATCTTTATATCCTCTTTTAAAAGAAAAATATTTTTAATAATTGGATGTAAAAATTTTGGAAGATCTTTAAAAATAACAATAGTATTGGCAACTTCTGAAGAGTTATTTTTATTTAAATTCCAAAGATAAAGAAAAATAATATTTGAAAGTTGAATATTAAAATAAACCTTTTTTAATTCAAGAAAAAGTTGATAACACTCAATTTTTGTTTTATTACTTAAATTTAAATTTAGGAAAGAAAGATCATACATATATAGAAAAGAACTTTCTTTGCTTGCAATGTGAATTCGGTGACTAAATCTTTCAAAGTAGCAATTTTGAAAAGAACTTAAAGAAGTAATCTTAGAAAATAGTTTTTTTAGTTCAAAACACTCTTTATCTAATTTTATATTATTTTCTTTTAAAGTACCTGCACAAAATTTTAATGTTAAAATAAAGATATTTATATCTTTTAAAGGAAATTTTCCCAAGAGTGAAGTTTTAAAAAAGATATATGCTTTTTCAATATTTTTTTTTGTAAAAATATCTGAAAAGTATTTTTTAAATTCTTCAAGAGATAAGCTAGAGATACTTTCGGCACAATTTTCATAAAAATATGTTCTATACATACTCTGTAAAAGTTTTTTATTATTAATAAAAATGTCTAAATCAAAAGCATAAACAAAATGTTCTATTTCATGAATAATTTTTTCAAATATTTTTTGTTCGAAAAAACCTAAATAATTTTTTGACATTAAATAAGGTAACTCATCAATTTCAATTAAAAACTTAAATAAATATGATAAAAAACAATTTTTAATATTACCATAATCTCCAAAAATTTTAATTCCTTTACTAGAAATACTAGAAATTTCCAATTGATAAAATTTTAAAGCTTTTTTGACAGAGATTAAATCATCACTTAAAGTCCTTCTAGAGATATTTAAGGTAGAGGGCAGAGTATTTAAATTTAAAGTTAAATTTAATTCATACTGTTTTAATAACATTAAAATAATATAAAATATTCTATCCTCTTTAGTAAAAATTTGATTTTCTTTTAAAAGTTTTAAAATAGATTTATTTTCTAAAATCTTCTTAATCATTTGTAATAAAGTTATATTTTCTTTTTTAGTATCTATAATATAATAAATTTGCTTTATATATAAAATAACATTTTGTTTATTCATATTTAAGAAGTGACAAATAAAATCTATATTTTTATCAGGAATAAAATCTAACAGTTTATATATTCTGATATGATTAGCATTAATATTTATTTTCATTTTTATTATTCCCTTCTTTTATTTAAAATATTGCTGTTATAGTATAACATCTATATAAAAAAAAATAAAATTTAAAGAATAAAAAATTAGTTATGTAAAATATTTTGAATAGCTTTATCAAAAATATGATTATGAATAGCTAAAAAAATTTGACTTGGATTAAAGCTATTAACAACAATAGTTTTTGAACTTAAACTTGGTTCATCACTCAATATTAAATCATATTTTCCCTCATAATTTTTAGAATTTAGTTTATAAAAGAAGGCAGGTTCTATATGAAAATTAAATTTATGTCTAGAGTTTTCTAAGGTATTTTTTAAATAATTATCATCTAAGATAATAACTTCATTGAAAAGCAATAAAATATTTTTTAATGAAGTTTTATTGTGCTCAATAATTATTTTTGTTATTATTTGAGTAATTGAAATTTTATCACAAAAAAATAAATTAATATTATGGTCATTCAAGATATTATTTAAAATATTTAATAGTATTTTTTCCTTTTCATTAATAGTAACATTTCTAACTTTAAAAATTTGATTTTCATATTTAAAAACAGAAAAACAAATTTTTTTTAATAACATTTTTTCTGAAAGAGTATCTAAATCATTTAGATTTAATCGTACTTTTATTTCTTCAATAACTTTAAAAGCTTTTTGTAAAGTGCTAGGTTCAAAATCAACCTCCTCTTTTTTTAAACAAACTATAAAATAAAAAAGTTGGTTTTGATATTCTAAACTATAGTCTTTTAATTCTGATTTTATAAGTTTTTCAATATTTGAGAAATCATCATAGTTATAGTCTTTTTTAAAATTAAATCCTCCAAAAACTTTTATGCAAATATGTAAAGAGCATAAAAACGAGATAATAAAATGAGTTGTTGGCAGATTTAATGTTTTAAAAATAATATAGAGATTATCAAGTAAATTATTGATATTATAACTTTTAATTAAATTTATTATAAAAATAGAGTGATTTAAAGAAAAATCACATTTTACAAAAAATTTAATCAATTTCTTAGAAAAAATATTTTTATCAGTTTGAGATAAAAAAGTTAATTTCAATCCTTTTCCAACAATATATTCATATTGAGACCCATTTATTTCTAATGTTTTTTTTACATCATTAAAATATCTAATTATAGAGCTTCTAGATATATTTAAAACTTCTTTTTCAACTTCTAAATTGATAAATCCTTCATGAATGAATTTAATATAAAGATAGTCAATGACTTCATCATTAGTAATAAAATCTTTACGACTAAAAAGACTTGACCATTGAGATTTAGAAAGTTTTAGTGAATATGTTACTCCTTGTAAATCAATTAAAGGAAGATTTTCATCTTTTAAGAAAGAGTTGATAGAATTGATATTTTTATAGATAGATTTTTTCTCCAAATTTAAGTATAAAGAAAATTCATCTAAAGAAAAGTCTCCTTGTGAAAGAAGAGTTAGTATGTTGATATTTGTTGTATTAATTTGAACCACCCCCATCTTAACTTATATCATATAAAAAAGATAAAGAAAATATGAAAAATTTTAAAAAATGAGAGGAAAGTGTTATAAAAATTTTCTACAAATAAAAAAGATAGTCATAAAATTTACAACTACCTTTATAAAAATTAAGTTTAAAATGATGGGGGATTTGAAACCCAAAGAACTTTAGCACTACCTTTTCCACAATTTGATAAGTAGTGATTTTTACCTGAACTGTAATAAAAAGACTCACCTTTTTTAGCTTTATAAACTTTATCTCCTAGATGGATTAAAATCTCTCCTTTTAAAACATAGCCAAACTCTTGACCATCATGAGAAATCTCCTCTTTATATCTTCCACCCTCTTCTAAAGTTAATAAGATAGGTTCCATTTGATTTTTTTGAGCATTTGGTATAATCCATTCAACTTTATATTTTAGTTTAGAATCTGTAAGTTCAAAAGCATCATTTTCATCAAAAACGATTTTTTCATCACCATCATCGCTAAAGAAATCTTTTAAATTTGTTCCAAGACCTTCAAGGATATCAGCTAAATTTGCAATAGATGGAGAAGTTAGATTTCTTTCTACTTGAGATATAAATCCTTTTGATAACTCACAACGACTTGCTAGTTCATCTTGAGTAAGATATTTTTCTTGTCTTAGTCTTTTTATTTTTTTTCCGATTTCCATATAGATCTCTCCTTAAATTATCGATAATATAGTATATTCTCTTTTTTATAAAAAAGCAATTGACAAAAAATAAAGAGATGATATTATATAAATAATATTTAAAATATTAAATTTCAAGTATATTTTTTTAAACAAAAGTTTAATATTTTAATATTTAAATTTAATTTTTTGTTAAGATACTGTTTTTAGGAGGAGAAAATTGAAATTAGAAACACTTGGAAGACACATTTTAATTGAGTTTTATAACTGTGATGAGGAGATATTAAAAAATCCTACTCTAATAAAAGAACATATGAACAAAGCAGCAAAAATAGCTAATGCAACAATAGTTGAATCAGTATTTCACCATTTTAACCCATATGGAGTATCTGGAGCTGTAATTATATCAGAATCCCATCTTGCAATTCATACTTGGCCAGAGTATGGTTATGCAGCAGTTGATGTGTTTACTTGTGGTGATAAGATAGATCCATGGACAGCTTTTAAATTTTTAGAGGATGTATTTAAATCAGATAGAAGTGAATCAATAGAGGTTCCAAGGGGAATGGTAGATAAAATTAGAAATTACTCAAAAAAAGAACTAGGAAAAATAACTTTTAAACCAGAGGAGGAATAACATGTTAGATTTATGGTTTACTGAAAAATGGTCAGAGGATACAAGATTTTCAATTAAAGTTAAAGAACATCTTTATTCAGAAGATACACCTTTTCAAAAGATAGATTTTTTTACATCAGATGAATACGGAAGATTTTTTACATTAGATGGAATGATAATGATAACTGAAAAAGATGAGTTTATATATCATGAGATGATAACTCATGTTCCAATGTGTACAAATTTAAATATAAAAAAAGTTTTAGTAATAGGTGGTGGAGATGGAGGTACAGTAAGAGAGCTAACAAGATATTCTACCATTGAAAAAATAGACATGGTTGAAATAGATGAAAGAGTTGTGAGGTTATCTCAAAAGTTTTTGCCATTTACAGCAGATAAGCTAGAAGATAAAAGGGTAACTTTATATTTTCAAGATGGTTTGAAATTTGTAGAAGATTGTCCAAGTGAGGAGTATGATTTAATATTAGTTGATTCAACAGATCCAATATCTGTTGGAGAAGGACTTTTTACAACTGAGTTTTACAAAAATTGTTATAGAGTTTTAAAAGAAGATGGAATATTAGTGAATCAACATGAGTCACCATACTATGAGAGATATTCTCAAGAGATGAAAAAAGCTCATAATAAGATAAAAAATATATTCCCAATTGCAAAAGTTTATCAGTTTCATCAACCAACATATGCATCAGGACACTGGTTGTTTGGATTTGCATCAAAAAAATATAATCCAACTTTAGATTGTAAAACTGAAGAGTGGAATAGATTAAATATAAAAACAAAATATTATAATGCAGATATTCAAATAGCAACATTTGCTTTACCAAACTATGTAAAAGATCAACTAGAAGAAAAATAATCTTGGAGATATAAAAGAGATTTTGCTAAGATATATTATAGAAAACTATAATAGGGAGGCAAAATTGAAAAAATTACTAGTAATAATGGTTTTTCTTTTAGGAACATTGGTTTTTGGAGCTAATGAGGATCAAAAGGTTATTTTAAGATTAGTTAATAAGGAAAGAGTTAATAGAGGACTAAGTCCTATGAAATTAAATTCAAAATTAAATAAACTGGCTAAAATAAAATCTGATGACATGCATAAAAATAGATATTTTAGTCATAATTCTCCTGTTTACGGAACACCTTTTGATTTAATGAAAAAACATAAAGTGAATTATATGACTGGTGGAGAGAATATAGCAAAAGGTCAAAATACTCCAGAATATGTTATGAAATCATGGATGAATTCTCCAGGACATAGGAAAAATATTCTAAATCCACGTTTTAAAGAGATGGGAGTTTCAAGAGATGAGTATGGAAAAAATATTTGGACACAGAT
The DNA here is from genome assembly GCF_947038635.1 of uncultured Cetobacterium sp. Classification (GTDB taxonomy): domain Bacteria; phylum Fusobacteriota; class Fusobacteriia; order Fusobacteriales; family Fusobacteriaceae; genus Cetobacterium_A. The sequence goes on from NZ_CAMQXC010000011.1 coordinate 14,161, forward strand.
GTTTATAGGTAGCTAGTTAAATAGGTTATAGTGAAGGATTAGTTAGTCACTATAACCTATTTTTTTATTGTATCAACATTAATAATATGAAAAATAACTCCTACAAGAATTAGTAAAAGTAAAATTTTACCAAGGATAAAGGGCATGAAAAACATTCCCAATGTCATTCCAAAAATTGTGGATACTATAGCGATAATTTTATTTTTTTTAGTAATTCCCTTATTAACTCTATAATCTTTTAAATATTCACCAAAATATTTATTAGTAAGTAACCAGTTATAGAATTTTTCTGAACTTTTTTCAAAAAAGTATGCAGCAATAAGTATAAATGGTACTGTTGGAATTATAGGTAAAAAAGCACCAATGATTCCAAAACCTAAAAATAGAAAGCCTAAAAATGTAAAAATTTTTTTCTTCATGTAAAAAGCCTCCAGATAAAAAGTTTTCATAAGGATTTAAAAATAAATATAGTATAATACATAAAAGAAAAAAATAATAGGGAGGAAATTTATGATTTTAGGAATAGTATTTGTAGTTTTATTAGTTATTTTAATTGGTTATATCATAGGAGCATATAATAAGCTAGTTAAGGAAAGAAATTTTGTAGATGAGGCATTTTCAACAATTGATGCATATTTAAAAAAGAGATATGATTTAATACCAAATTTAGTAGAAACTGTAAAAGGATATAAAAATTATGAGGGAAGCACTCTAGAAGCTGTAGTAGCAGCTAGAAATAAATATATGACTGCTACAACTCCAGAAGAGAAAATAGAAAATGAAAATATGATAACAGGAGCTTTAGGAAAACTTTTTGCTTTAACAGAAAACTATCCTGAATTAAAAGCAAATGAAAATTTTATGAAATTACAAGGAGAATTAGTAGCAATAGAAGAGGATATTTTACAAGCAAGAAAATATTATAATGGCAGTGTTAGAGTTTATAATACAATGTGTGAAACATTTCCAAGTGTTATAGTGGCTAATAACTTTGGATTTAAGAAATATCCATTCTTTAAAGTTGAAAATGAAGAGGAAAGACAAAATGTTAAAGTTCAGTTTTAGTTTATTTTTTCTTTTGTTTGCATCAATTTTTGCAGATGCAGGCTATATTATTGATAACTATAAGGTAAACATAAAAATAGATGATAAAAATATCTATAGTGTTGATGAAAATATAAGAGTGGATTTTTTACAGCCAAGGAGAGGAATATATAGAGTAATTCCAGAGGAGTTTAATGGAAAAGAGATAAAAGTTACAAATATACAAACTAATGTTCAAACAGCTGCAAAAGATGAAGGAAATTATATTTATTTAAGATTAGGAGATCCAAATAGATATTTAACAGGAATCAAAGATTATATAATAAAATATAATTATAATATAGGATGGGATAGAAACTCTAGTTATGATGAAGTTTATTATAACTTAGTTGGAAACGATTGGGATACAACTATAAAAAAAGTTGAATTCTCCATAGAGTTACCTAAGAGTTTTGATAGTAGTAAAGTGAATTTTACATTAGGAAGATATGGAAGTACAAATACCAATGGAGTAAAGTGGACTATAAATGGTAATACAATCAGTGGTCATACAACTGTTGTTCTAAATCCAAAAGAGAGTGTTACAATAGCTCTACCGTTACCAGAAGGATATTTTAATTTTACAGATCAAAAAATAACTTTCTATCTATTTAAAGGTGTTTTATATTTAATATATATTCTTATTCCAGGAATGGCATTCGGTCTTTTGAAAAAATATAAAGATAGAGATAGTGTTATTCAAACTGTTGAGTTTTATCCTCCGGATAATCTTACACCAACAGAGATTGGATATTATATAGATGGAATTATTCATTCTAAAGATTTGACAAGTTTGATTTTTTATTGGGCTAATGCAGGCTATTTAAAAATAAACGAGTTAAAAAAAGGTGGATTGTTTACAAAAGATGAATTTGAGATCGAATTTTTAAAAGATAGGATAGAGACTGAAAAAGAGTTTGAAAAATATATGTATAATGCTCTATCTGCATATAAAAACTCAGAGAATAAATTAAATATAAGAGATTTAAGAAATAGATTTTACAAGCATATTGACAAAGCTGCAGAGATTTTAGAAATAGATTTGATTATGAGTAAAAAAACTTTATATAGTTCTAAGAGTTTAAGAGCTGGAAATACAGTTAGGACATCTATATTATTTATAGTAGCTGCTAGTTTTGGATACTTTTATTATTTTGGTACAAATGCAGGATTAGATACAACTATAACTATTATATTGGGTGGAATATCAGTATTAGTAACTTTAGCCATAAGTGGAAAAATAAAAAGTAGAACAGAGTATGGAAATGAAATTTTAGGAAAAATACTTGGTTTTAAAAGATTTCTAGAAACAGCAGAGAAAAGAAAATTAGAGATGTTATTAGAGGAAAATCCAAGTTATTTTTATAATATACTTCCATATACAATAGTTCTAGGAGTTAGCAGTATTTGGGCTGATAAATTTAAGGATCTTGTAGTTCAACCTCCTGAGTGGTACGGTGGTTCTAGTATGGGTAATGCATTTGTATTAGGTGCATTCATGGGTAGCTTTAATAACTCTTTATCTGCATTTAATGACATAATGTTATCTGCACCAAAGGCTCCGAGCAATTTTGGTGGGGGAAGTTCATCAATGGGGGGAGGATCATCAGGAGGTGGAGCTGGTGGAGGTGGAGGCGGAAGCTGGTAAAAGAAGTATTAGTAAAAACCTGAGTATTAAATTGACCCCTTTAGTAGGATTTGATATAATAAAAGTCTATCTATAAAAAAGTAGGAGGATGAATGCTAAAGGTTTTTATATTATATTTTCTTTTGACTCAAGTTTTATTAGCTGCTAATTATATACCTAAAAATATTAAAGAGGAAAAAATTCTAGAAAGTTATAGAAAACACCAATTGGTTTTAGGTTTGAAGGCATCAGATTTTGACAATACTGTTATAGATAATCAATCACTAAATACTATAATAGAAGATTTATTTAAAAATTATTTACATTTAAATGTACGAATAGTAAGAGGTAGTTGGAATGACTTACTTTCAATGTACAATAAAAAAGAGATTGATATTTTAGGAACGATGACCCAAAGTGAAGAAAGAAAGAAAAATAGTGTATTTAGCTTACCTTTGTATGATGATTCAATCTATTTAGCTACTTCAAATATAGATAGATATAATTTAAATGATTTAAAGAGTATAGAAGGAGAAAATATCTATGTTACTAAGGGATCTATTCATACAGGATATTTAAAAAAGTTTTTAAGAGGTAATGATATAAAAGTTAATACAATTGAAGTTGAAGATAGTTTTTTTAAAAGTAACGAAATATTTTTGACTTCAAAGTATAATATAGTAGGATGGGAAAATACTTTAAAAATTGGGTATCTTCCAGATATATCAATAGGTTTACAAAAAAAATTAGAAGATTTAAGTATAATAGTAAATAATGCTCTTTTAGAAAAATATCAAGGAGAAATAACTAAACATTTAGAAAAAAAATCTAATGTAATATATAAAAATAAATTTTTAGAATCTTTAACAAATAAGGAGAGAGAGTACTTAAGTGCTCTTTCTCAAGTTACAATAGCATTAGAGCCAAATAATACATTAAGTTATTATTCAAAAAGTTTAAAAAAAAATGTAGGAGTTATTCCATTTTTTATAGAAAGATTTTCTAAGAGAACAGGTGTAAATTTTAAAATAGTAAATGATAGAAATAATAATTGGAATAATATATATAATGATTTTTTGAAGAAAAAGATCAGAGTAGTTCCTTTACCAGAAAATAGAGAGTGGGATGAAGATATTATTTTTACCAATCCAATATATAGTCCTATTTTATATAAAGTATCTAGTTTTTTTTCTCATAATACTAAAGCGGGAGTTGTAAAAGGATCTATAGAGGAGAGTTTTGTACAAGAATATTATTTAAAAGATAATATTTTGCTTTTTGAAAGTTATGATGAGTTAGAAAAAGCTTTGAATAATTATATAATAAATGCAGCTTTTTTATTTGATATTAATAAAATGGATACTAGTAAATTTAAAGTTAATGAGTTTATGAAAATACCTATATCATTGGCTCTTTATAAAAGTGATGAAATATTGAAAGATATAATAAATAAAGGTATTAAAAATGGATTGAGTTTAAGAAAAATAGAGGAAGATGCAAATATAATTAAAAAACAAGAGGCTTTTAATGAGTATCAAAGATTTCAAATAACTAATAAAGTTTTATATTTATTACTATCAATATCTTTAGTATTTGCAATGATTTCAATATATAAAATGCTTTTAAATCATAAAATAACAAAAGAATTAAAAAAAGATTTAATTACAACTCTTCCAAATAGAGTTGAATTTTTAAATTTTATTTATGAAAAAAAAGAGATAAAGGGTGTTACTTTAGTAATAGATATTAATAATTTTAAAGAGATTAATGATAAATATGGACAAAGTTCAGGGGATGATATTTTAAAAATAGTTGCAGATAAGCTGAAAAGAATATTTAAAAATAAAAGTATTTTTAGAGTTTCAGGAGATGAGTTTTATATTTTTAGTGAAGATGAACTTTTAATTGAAAGACTGGAAAGATTAAAAAAAGAAATGTATTCTTTAAAATTAAGTTACCAAGTTGATTTAAGCATTGGATTTCATAAAAATTTTAATAAAGACTTAGAGACATCTTTTAAATATGCGTATATGGCTATGGAAGAGGTAAAGAAAAAAAGTAGTTTTTACTACCTTGAAGCGACAGAAGAATTAATAGAGAAAAAAGAAAGAGAATATTCAATAAAATATCTCTTAAGAAATAAGAATTTAAAAGGATTGTATGGAGTTTATCAGCCTAAATTTAATATAAAAAATAAGAAAATTGTTGGAGCAGAAGCATTAGCAAGATGGCAAGATGAGAATTTAGGATTTATATCTCCAGGAGAATTTATACCAATAGCAGAAGAAATTAATTTAATACATTTAATTGATTATAAAATAGCGGGCGAAGCTATAAAATTCGTAAAGACATTAAAAGAAAGTAATTTAATTGATTTTAATTTTAAAATGTCTTTTAATCTATCTATGAAATCTTTAGAAAGAGATGATATAGTCTCTGTAATTAAAAATTTATTAAAAGAAAATAAAATTTCTGGTGATTTTATAGAAATTGAAATAACAGAATCTATATTTTCAACAAATCTGAAAACAACGTTAGAAAAAATAAATGAATTAAAAAAGATAAACATATCATTTTCAATGGATGACTTTACAGCAGGTCATTCTACGGTAAGTTTACTACCATTGATACCTTTAGATGTTGTAAAATTTGATAAAGGTATTTTAGATGCAGTAGGAACTAAGGGAGATTTGATAGCGTCAAATATATATATGGCTTTGATTGGACTTATAAAGGATTTAAATCTTAAAATTGTATCAGAAGGAATAGAAACAAAGTTACAACTAGAATTTTTAGAAAAAGCGAATGTTGATATTGGACAAGGATATATTTTTAGTAAACCTATAAAAGACCTGGAATTTATAAAAAAGCTTACAGAAAAAAATACAGGCTCTTAGTAGAGACCTGTATTTTTTTCTAACTGGAATATTTAGTTAAAAAAATTTAAATCTTTTATTGAGCAGTTTTAGCTGGAGTAACTTCTTGAACTTGCTCTTCTACAGTTTCTTCAATAGCTTCAACTGGTTGATCTGCAGTTTGAGAATCAGTAGTTTGAGCTGGTTGAGCAAGGTCAGTAGTTTGAACAGGTGGATTAGGATCATTTGGAGTTGTATCTTGTTTTTCCCCACAAGCCACCATTGCCAAAGATAAAGCTAACATAGCTAATAATTTTTTCATATTAATCTCTCCTTTAAAATAAGTTATTTTTTCAATCTATTATACTAGGGATGAAAGAGGGTTCCTTCAAAAAATTTAAAAAAAAAGTTGAATCATGATTCAAAAAGTATTTACTTTTTGAAAAAATGTGCTATACTAAAAATGAACAAAAAATAAATAAGTGTAAAAAAACGGAGGTGTTCCAATGAAGCTGTCTAGCTATCTATCGGAAAAAGTAATTATTCCAAACATTAAAGGGAATAATATCAATGAATTGATAGAAAATCTTTTAGATCAACTTGTTGAAAATAACAAATCATTAAAAACTGAAAAGGCTATTATGAAAAAAGCTGTGTTAAAAAGAGAGGAAGAAGCATCTACTTATCTAGGACACGGAGTAGCAATTCCACATGCAAGATTAGAGCATTATGATGATATTTTAGTGGCAATCGGATTTCCAGAAAAACCAGTTATGGTAAAAACACTTGATAACAAAGAGGAAGAGTTAAAAATAGTTATTCTTGTAATAGCTGATGTTTTAAAAGGTAAAAAAATATTAAAGATAATGTCAGGAATCTCTAAATTAGCTATGAAAAATAAGGTTATTTTAGATAGAATAATTGAAGAAAAAGACCCAATTGAAACTATTAAAATATTAGAAGCTGCAAATATTGAAGTAGATCATAATATTACAGCAGAAGATTTAATGACTAATATACCAAAACCAGTAAAAGAAACAAATACTTTAGAGGACATTGCAAAAATAATAATAATGGAAAAGGTTAGCGGAATTCCTGTGGTAGATAAGAATAATAACTTTTTAGGAGAGATAACTGAAAGAGAATTAATAGCTTTTGGAATGCCAAAATATACAACAATTTTAAATGACTTAAACTTCATGACTGTAGGAGAGCCATTTGAAAACTATCTAATAAATGAAAAAACAACAACTATCGAAGAGTTATATAGAAGAGAGGGCGTTGTAACAGTTGATAGAGAGGCTTCATTAATGGAGGTATCGTATCTATTTATGAACCGTGGTGTAACGAGAATATATGTTGTTGAAAGTGGAAAGTATCTTGGAATTATTTTAAGATCAGATATTATAAGAAAAATATTACATATATAAGAAGGAAGTGAATGTTTATGTTAAGCTTAATATTAGGGCTTGGTATTTTTATAGCAGTGTTCTATTGTATCATAACAGAAAAAGTACCTGGAGCATGGGCAACTATGCTTGGTGGACTAGCAATGTCAATGGTAGGTATTTTTAATGAGGAGCAAGCACTACACGCTATAGCAAGTAGATTAGAGATTTTATTTTTATTAATTGGTATGATGATAATAGTTCATCTTATATCTGAAACAGGAGTGTTCCAGTGGTTTGCTATTACATTAGCAAAATTTGTTAGAGGAGAACCATTTTTACTTATAGTTTTCCTAGCAATAGTAACAGCAGTTTGTTCGGCATTTTTAGATAACGTAACAACAATCTTACTAATGGCACCAATATCTATATTACTAGCGGGAGAGTTAAAATTAAATCCATTCCCATTTGTAATAACAGAGATAATGGCAGCTAACATCGGTGGTACTGCAACATTGATTGGTGACCCTACACAACTAATTATTGGTCATGAAAGTGGATTAGGATTTAATGAATTTTTATTTAATACATCACCAGTAGCAATAATCTCAATGGTTATATTACTAGTAAATGTTTACTTTATTTATGGTAAAGATTTCCATGTTTCAACAGAGTTAAAAGCTAGAATTATGGAGATGAACCCAAGTAGAAGTTTGAAGGATAAAAAATTATTAAGAGAAGCAGGAGTAATTTTCTCATTAGTAATTTTAGGATTTATTTTAAATAACTTCATAAATAAAGGGCTAGCAATAATCTCTTTAAGTGGAGCATTTTTACTTGTAACATTAGCAAAGAAAAAACCAGCAGATATATTTAAGCACGTAGAGTGGGATACTCTGTTCTTCTTTATTGGATTATTTATGATGGTACTTGGAATAGAAAAAATACATGTAATAGATATAGTAAGTGATAAGATGATTGCATTAACTAAAGGAAATTTTGAGTTTGCAACAATGTCTGTTATGACTTTATCAGCATTATTTACATCAGTAATTGGAAACGTTGCAAATGCTGCAACAGTTTCAAAGATTATAGATGTTATGGCTCCTACATTTAAAGGAGTTCATACAGATGCACTTTGGTGGGCACTATCTTTTGGTTCATGTTTAGGTGGAAATATATCTATTCTTGGTTCTGCAACAAACGTAGTAGCAGTTGGAGTAGCAGGAAAATCAGGATGTAAAATAGATTTCGTAAAATTCTTAAAGTTTGGTGCATTAATAGCTGTACAAACTTTAGTAGTAGCAGGAATATATCTAAAATTAAGATATATGTAAGAAATAAAATAAATTAAAATACCCTCTAGTAAAAGAAGTAACAAAGGTATATAATAACTGAGCAAGTTATTTTGTTACAATTTACGGAGGGATTTTTTTATGAAAAACAATATGAGTTCAAAGAGTGGTGGTGCTGTTTTAGGTGCCGCTTTTTTAATGGCGATGTCTGCAGTAGGACCAGGCTTTTTAACTCAAGCTTCAATTTTTACAGAGCAGTTTAAGTCTAATTTTGCATTTTCTATTTTAGTTTCTATAGTTATAACTTTAATAGTACAATTAAATATTTCTAGAATAATAGGAGTATCAGGATTAAGAGGACAGGATTTAGCAAATAAAATTGTTCCTGGATTAGGATACCTAATAGCCATATTAATAGTTTTAGGTGGATTTGCTTTTAATATAGGGAATGTAGGAGGAGCCGCTCTAGGATTAAATGTACTATTTGGAATTGATCTTACATATTCAGCGTTATTAGCTGGTGGAGTGGGAGCATTAATTTTTATTTCAAAAGATGCAGGAAGGATTATAGATAAGTTTACTAAAATACTTGGAATTTTAATGATTTTAGTTATATCTTATGTAGCTTTAGAAAGTAAACCACCAATATCAGAAGCAGCATACAGCGCAGTATTTCCAGAATCATATGGAGATCTGAGTTTCTCATTATTGACTTTATTAGGTGGAACTATAGGTGGATATATAATTTTTGCAGGAGGACATAAACTTTTAGATGCAAATATTAAAGGGAAAGAAAATTTAAATAGTATTGATAGAAGTTTATTAATTGGAGTGAGCATAGCTTCGATAATAAGAATAGTATTATTTTTAGCTGTTTTAGGAGTAGTTTCAACAGGAGCAACATTAAATCCAGAGAATCCTCCAGCTTCAGCATTTATGCAAGGTGCAGGAGTTATAGGTTATAAAATATTCGGGATAGTTATATTAGCATCCTCTTTAGGTACCATAGTAGGAGCAGCCTATACTTCAATCTCATTTTTGAAAACTCTTTTTCCAGTAGTTTTTCAACATGAAAAAGGTTTTATAATAGGATTTATTTTATTGTCAACACTGGTTATGGCAAGTATCGGAAAACCAGTTTCGTTACTTTTATTAGCTGGTGCTTTAAATGGATTGATTTTGCCAATAACTTTAGGAATTACACTACTTGCTTCAAGAAAAAAGGAGATTGTAGGAGATTATAGACATTCAGTTATATTAACTATATTTGGAATAGCAATAGTTGTTATTATGGGTTATGAAGGAATAGTTTCTTTAGGTAGTATAGCAGCTATATTGTAAAAAAGAGGTTAGTTTATCTAACCTCTTTTATTATATCTAAAAAATATTTATGTACATTTAAATCTGAGGTCAGTTCAGGATGAAAAGATGTAACTAACATATTTTTTTCTCTAGCAGCAACTATATTAGAGTCTACTTTTGCTAAAACCTCAACATTTGGACCAACACTTTCAATATATGGAGCTCGTATAAAAACCATTTCAACTTTTGAATCAATATTTTTAAAACCCTCTCGAGTAGAGAAACTATCATTTTGCCTACCATAGGCATTTCTTTTTACAGTGATATCCATAGTACCTAGATGTTCTCTAGAATCATTACTAAGATTTTTAGCTAAAAGAATCATCCCAGCACAAGTTCCAAATACAGGAAGCCCTTGTTCAATAAGATTTTTAATTGGAGATAATAAATGTAAATCAATTAGAAGTTTTCCAATAGCTGTACTTTCTCCACCAGGTAGAATTAAACCGTCAATATTTTTTAAATCTTCAGAGTTTCTAATAAGTATAGGCTCAACACCAAGATTTATTAAAGTGTTAGCATGCTCAATAAAAGCTCCTTGAAGTGCTAAAATACCAACTTTCATATTACCACCCTCTATCAGACATCTTATTTTTTTCATCTAGAGTATAAACATTTATACCAACCATAGGTTCACCTAAATCTTGAGAAATATCAGCTAATATTTTAGGATTATTAAAATTTGTAACAGCTTTAACTATAGCAGCAGCTCTTTTAGAAGGGTCACCAGATTTAAAAATACCAGATCCTACAAATACCCCGTCACATCCAAGTTGCATCATCATTGCTGCATCAGCAGGAGTTGCAATTCCTCCAGCGGCAAAATTAACAATAGGTAGCTTACCATTTTCATGTATATATTTAACTAAATCATACGATGCTCCAATCTCTTTTGATATATTAAAAAGTTCATCAGATGAAGCACCATGAATTTTTCGAATCTCCTCATTCATAGCTCTCATATGTTTAACAGCTTCAATAACATCCCCTGTACCAGGTTCTCCTTTAGTACGTATCATACTAGCTCCTTCAGCTATTCTTCGAAGAGCCTCTCCAAGATTTTTAGCACCACAAACGAAAGGGGTTTTAAAATTTGTTTTATCAATATGATATTTATTATCAGCAGGAGATAGTACTTCGCTTTCATCAATATAATCTATATCTAAAGCTTCTAAAATTTGAGCTTCTACAAAATGTCCAATTCTAACTTTTGCCATAACTGGAATAGAAACAGCTTTTTGAATCTCTTTAATCATCTTAGGATCAGAGGCTCTTGCAACTCCCCCATTAGCTCTAATATCAGCAGGAACTCGTTCTAACGCCATAACAGCACAAGCGCCAGCTTTTTCAGCAATAATAGCTTCCTCTGGAGTAGTAACATCCATAATAACTCCACCTTTTAACATTTGAGCTAAGTTTTTATTTAATTCGTATCTTAACATAATTAAACCTCCCTATCAATTTGTTATGGCCATATTGAGATTATACATTTATGTTAAATAAAAAAGCAAATCGATTTACTAAAGCGTATTAATACAGTTTTAACTTTGAGTTTGAAAAATTTTAAAGCTTCCACGATTTTCAATATAAGTTCCAAAGACAATATAGTTTTCGTCTCTATAAAAGAAGGTATCTCCCTCTTTAAACTCTTTAATATCTTTTAGAAATTTAAAATTTAAAGAGTAGTAGAAGTTATAACCAATCATTATGTTATATATAGTTTTAGTAAAAGTTGCAACATCTTTATATAGAGATATCTTTTCTTTAATAAGAGTATGATTATTTAATTGTAAAATCTCTTCAATATTTTCTCCTTTTCTTTTTAAATAGTTTATTAGTTCATCATCTGAAAGAGTAAGGTTGTTTTCTTTTAAAAAGAGAATAGCTCTTTTACATTGAATAAAACCGATATCATTGATGCATGAATTAATGCTTTCCCAAATTTTTTTATAATCTTCAATATTGCTTTTTATAAGTTGAATTAAGTAGTTAGTTTCAGCATTTTTTTCAATGAGAGAGTTATTTTTTAAAATAAATTCAATAGCAGTAACTTTATTATTTTTAGACTCTCCTTTTTTTATCTTATTATAAATAAGCATATAATTTGAATATGAATTAATACTTTCAACTAGAGGTTTTAATAGTACTTTTTCAAAATCAAAAAAACGTTCATATGCTTCATCTTTAATATTGAAAATTTCTTTTAATTCATCAATACTTAAAATTAGATTGATATTTTCTGAATTCTTTTTTAAAACTAAGTTAAAAAAATTATGAGAGGATTTTTTTCTAAAATAAAAAAAAGTTTTAAGAGATAGAAAACTTTCAAGAGAATTTTTTTTAAAAGCATTTATAACCATTGGAGGTACAGTGACATAGTAGTCATTTTCAACTTGTGTAAAGAAAGAGACATAAGGAAAAGTTGTGAAAATCTCTCTATTATTTTCATCAGTATATGAATAAGATATATACTTTTCCATTAAACCTTGAAGACCCAATAAAAGATCTGAAGAGGATATTTTTTTAAAATTACTGCTTTTTAATAGCAAATGATCTTTATTATCATTTTCAATGTTACTGAGTATGTTTAAAAAAATAGTATTTTCTAATCTAGAAGTTCGTTTATCGATGATTATATTTTGATTAGAGATTTTAAAATCCATGAGTTCTCCTTTTTTAAAATTTTTTTTAATTTTTTTAATTCATTTTATCATAAAAATAGACGAAACAAAAATTAAAAAATAGATAATAAAAAAATAAAAAATCTATTATAGACGAAACAAAAATTAAAAAATAGCAAATTTGACAGAAAAAATAGAAATAATGTATAGTGAGAGCATAAGACAAAGAAAATAAGGGAGTGAAAAAATGTTAGAGAAAAAGTATATAAAACTAAAACTAACAGGAAAAACAAAAGATGAGATACTACAAGAACTTGTAGATGTTTTAGATAATGGTGGGGCATTAGAGGATAAAGATGAGTTTTTAAAAGTTGTTAAAGCTAGAGAGGCTACATCATCAACAGGATTAGAGGAAGGAATTGCAATTCCTCATGGAAAAACAAAAGCAGTAAGAAAGCCAGCTGTAGCTTTTGGAAGATCAAATGGAGTAGACTTTAACTCTTTAGATGGTGAGCCATCAAAACTATTCTTTATGATAGCAGCACCTGAAGATGCAACAGATTCTCATATAGAAACACTATCTAAATTAACAAATAAACTTTTAGATGATGAGGTAAGAGAAAAGTTAGAGAATGCTAAAACAGAGGATGAGATTTTAAATATATTAAATGAAGAGAAAAAAGAAACTATAAAGTCTTCTGAAAAAAGAGAGGGATATGTAGTTGCTGTAACAGCTTGTCCAGTTGGAATAGCTCATACTTATATGGCAGCTGATTCTTTAGTAAATAAAGGTAAAGAGTTAGGTGTAGAGATAAAAGTTGAAACAAATGGAAGTGTTGGAGTAAAAAATGAATTGACAGAAGATGATATAAAAAGAGCAACAGGTGTAATAGTTGCAGCAGATAAAACAATTGATATGGACAGATTTGCTGGAAAAAAAGTTATTCAAGTTCCAGTAAAACAAGCTATAAGAGCTCCAAAAGAACTAATAGAAAAGGCATTAAATGGAGAGGGAGAGATTTATAAAACTACTTCTAATGGAAAAAAAGAGACTCCGAAGAATGAGAAAACAGGAATTTATAAGCATTTAATGAATGGAGTTTCTCATATGTTACCATTAGTTGTATGTGGAGGAGTTTTAATAGCTCTTTCAATAGCATTATCAGGAATTAAAGCTGGGTCAGGAGCAGATGTAACAAATCCATTCTTTAAATCAATGCTAGATTTAGGGGTTGCAGCATTTGGACTTATGATACCAATTCTTTCAGGATATATAGCTATGAGTATAGCAGATAGACCAGGACTTGCTCCAGGACTTGTTGGTGGTGCTTTAGCAAATACAGTTGGTGCAGGATTTTTAGGTGGTATGGTTGCCGGTTTTGCTGCAGGATATATAGCTAAGTGGGTTAAATCATGGAATGTTCCAGAAGGATTAAAACCAATTATGCCAATATTTGTGATACCTTTAGTTTCAACATCTTTAGTTGGAGTGATAATGTATTTCATAGGAGCACCTATTAGTGGATTTATGAATATGTTAACAGATGTACTAAAAGGAATGGAAGCTGGATCAGTATTTTTAGCACTTATTTTAGGATGTATGATATCTTTTGATATGGGAGGTCCAATAAATAAAGTTGCATTCCTATTTGGTTCAGCAATGATAACACAAGGAGTTCCAACAGTAATGGGACCAATAGCAGTTGCAATTTGTATTCCACCAATTGGTATGGGAATAGCAACAATGATGGCACCGAAAAATTATGAAGTTGGTGAAAGAGAAGCTGGAAAAGCAGCTTTTGCAATGGGATTAATTGGAATTACTGAGGGTGCAATACCATTTGCAGCAGCAGATCCATTTAGAGTTATTCCATCTATAATGGTTGGAAGTGGAGTTGGAGCAGTTATTGCAGCAATAGGAAAAGTTGCAGATCATGCACCTCATGGAGGACCTATTGTATTACCAGTTGTAGATAATAAATTGATGTTTGTCATAGCAATTGTAGTTGGATCTCTAATAAGTGCAATAATGGTAAATATTTTAAAGAAATTTAAGAAACAATAGTTAGAAAACTATTAATATATTGATGAAATAAAACTCCCATGATACTATTTAAGAAAAAGTACGTGGGAGTTTTTTTATGAGAAAAAGGGTATTAAAAAGTATAATTCAAGTTATACCAGTATTTATAATTGGTGGAATTTTATCGGTAATATCATTATATACAGATAATCAATTTTTAAAAGATTTAAGTGGGTATAGTTTTTTAATGGCACCACCTCTTTTATCAGGATATATAGCTAAAGAAATATCAGGAAGTGTAGGGTTTATACCAGGAATTATTTTAGGATATCTATCTGGAGTAATTGGTCTTGGAATGTTTGGAGGAATATTAGTAGGTGTTGTTTTAGGATATTTTATAAATGGCCTAAAAAAGATTGAGATATCTATAGAGGTTTCTTCGATAATGTATCTAGTTATAATTCCAATACTATCTACTTTAATTGTAGGAATGGGACTTTACTATGTTTTTCAAGGACCAATGAAATTTATATTAGATGAACTTGGTATCTATTTAAACAGTTTAGATGATAAGAATAATGTATTTTTAAATTTTGTTTTAGGTGGATTAATTGGAGTTGATTTAGGAGGACCAATAAATAAAGTTGCATATGTTTATGCTGTAAATACAATTGAATATGGAAGAGGAGACGTAATGGGACCAATAGCTGTAGCTATTTCAACTCCTCCATTAGCTTTGGGATTATCACAGTTTATATTGAAAAATAGATTTTCTAAAACAGAGAGAGAAGCGGGAGTAATATCAATACTTCTAGGCTTTTTAGGTATTACTGAGGGAGCTTTACTTTTTTTAACAAGAGATATAGCTGTACTACCTACAACTGTTATTGGAGCAGCAATTGGAGCTGGAGCAGCTTCGATTTTAGGAGTAAAATCAATAGTACCTCATGGAGGCATTATAATATTGCCATTGATAGAAAATAAAATAGGATTTTTAATATCGTTATCAATAGGAGTGATATCAACAATATTTATGTTGTATTTTTTAAAAAAAGGGGAGAGTAATGGATAGAAGTGTAGAAAATATACATTTAATTATGATTAAAGAGAGTTTAGATTTTAATGATAAACAACTTCCAGAAGGATATGAATTTGTAATGTATGAACCTGGAATGATGGATAAATGGGTTGATATTCAATTATCTTCAAAACATATATTAGAAAAATCAGAGGGAGAGCTTTATTTCAAGGAGGTTTTTTTACAAAATGAAGATTTTTTAAAAGAGGTTATGGTCTTTATTAAAGATGAAAAAGGTGAACTAGTAGGAACTGGAGCTATTTGGGAGGGAAAATATTTTCCAAAAGATAAAGATAAAAAATATAGACTACATTGGATTGCAATAGATCCAAAGCATGGTGGAAAAGGATTAGCAAAAGCCTTAGTATCAAAACTGCTTTTTATATTTAAAGATAAAAAAATGGGAGAGGGACTATACCTCTCCACGCAAACATGTAGCTATGTAGCTATAAAAATATATTTAGATTTTGGATTTAAACCTTATGATTTAGAAAATAATAAAAAAGGTTGGAATATAGTTTTTAATAAAATTAATGTTCAATAAAAATTTTATTAAACTCTTCATCAAATTCTAAAAATATATCAACTAGAGCGGGGTCAAAATGTTGACCACGTTCTTTTTTTATTATTTCAATAGCCTCTTCATGAGAGAAGCCATTTTTATAAATTCTTTTTTGTCTTAAAGCATCATAAACATCAGCTAAAGCAACAATTCTAGCTTCTAAAGGGATTTCTTCATTTTTTAATCCATAATAATAACCTTTACCATTCCATCTTTCATGATGATAAAGGGCAATATTTTGAGCTATCGGACCTAGTTGCATCTTATCAACAAGTTTTTTACCAAAAAGTACATGTTTTTTCATCTCTTCAAACTCATAAGGAGAAAGTTTTCCAGGCTTTTTTAGAATAGAGTCAGTAATTCCAATTTTACCGATATCATGAAGAGAAGCATATTCTCCAATTTCATTAATAAATTTTTTATGACATTTAAGTTTTTCAGCTAAAAATTTAGAATAAAGGTTAACTCTTAAAATATGATTTCCAGTATCTTCATCATTAAATTCATTTGCAGCTTCAAAACTTTCAACTAAAGCACGAGTGATAAGTCTTTCTTTTTTACTTGCTATGATTGTTTTTCTTAAGAAATAAAATAGAATCAGAATAATAGTAGAGGATATAGAAAACATAACAATAAAATGTTTATAGTTAGGTGAGAATTTCTTTGGAATAACTAATTCACTATAAAGTATTCTACTTTCAGATAGATGGCTAGGAAAAAGTTTATCTATAAATGTAGCTAAGTTAGGATCTTCCTTTACTCCAAAGCCAATAGGAGTAATTTTATTAAAAAAACCAGCAACTTTAATTTTATCCTCTAAATATTCATTTGAAATAGCCATTGAAACAATTTTAAAATCTCCATAAAGATAATCAATCTCTTTATTAATTAAACTTAATAAAGCAGATGTAGTATCTTTAAAAACTCTAAAAGTATTAGTATTAGTTAAATTTTTAATTTCATCTTTATTAAGTTTTTCATAGGATAAAAGACCTATTTTTTTATTTTTAATATCTGAGTATGAATCAACAAAATTGCTGTTTGTTAGAGAAAATGCTGCTAATTGTGATGCATAATATGGAATAAAAAATTTTTCAGGAGA
The DNA here is from genome assembly GCF_947038635.1 of uncultured Cetobacterium sp. Taxonomy (GTDB): domain Bacteria; phylum Fusobacteriota; class Fusobacteriia; order Fusobacteriales; family Fusobacteriaceae; genus Cetobacterium_A. The sequence continues at coordinate 31,157 of NZ_CAMQXC010000011.1, forward strand.
ATCAAAAACTTTAGTATCAATTGCTTTAATGTCATAGTTTTGTTCAGAATTTTTTATATAGTTAATAGGGATATCTGTTAAATATGAAAGTTCATTAAGCCGATCTACAACATATCCTCTGTATCCCTTTTTTGAAGTGTAAAAAAGAGGAGCTATATTATCAGTATCAGGAGTTAATATGTTAAAACTTTTATAGGTTTTCTTTAAATGTTCAATGATAGTATCATTTTTTAAAAGTTGCTTGTAGAAAATTAAACGCTCTTTTTTTAGTGATTTAACAACATCTTTTTCGGAAAAATCAATATTAAATTTTTCAATAATATCCTTTAAAATGGGATATTTTCGATTCACAACCATCCAAAGTTGTGATGATGGAATCTCATCTAAAGGAATAAAAGTATAGTTTTTAAAAACATCATTGCTACTTTTTCCAACGATAGCATCAATATTTTCTTTTTTTAAAGATGAAAAACCAAAGTTTCCATTATCTTGAACAGGAATTAAGTTTTTTAGGTGGGGATAAAACTCTTTTACAAGAATAGAGTCAGATGTACCTTCTACATGAGCAATATTTAAATTGTTAAGATTATTTAAATCAATCGTTTTTCCCTTTTTTACAAATAATCCAACATTATATGTATTATAAGTTGGAAGAAAAAAATACAATCTTTCTCTTTGTGGAGTTTTGGCAATGTTAAAAAGAATATCGCCATCTCCATTAATTAAAAGTTCTTTCATCTCTCTCTTATCAGAATCTTGTATTTTAAATTTTAATCCTGTTTTTTGTTCTAATTTTTGAAAGAACTCCATATAAACTCCAGCTAACTCTCCAGAATCTTTTTTATATAAATAAACATGGTTTGGACTATATATATCAACTAAAAAAGTTTTATTTTTATTATTTTTTATCCAAGCTTTTTCTGTTTTAGTTAAATTTAATGAAAATGTATTTAAAAATATAAGAAAAAATAGAAAAAAAGACTTAAACAAACCTAACACCTCCCCTCTGTTTTAGAGAATTATATCATAGAACTAAAAAAAGTTAAATAAATACGAAATTATTTTTCATAATAAGTTTATTTCAAAAAATGTGAAAGCAAAATTTAAATAATAAGTAAGAGAATTTAAAAAGATAAGGAAAATCTAAATAAGATTATAAAAAATAGGGAGGGCTGTGATATGAAAAACTTAAATAATATTTCTAATATTGTAAAAAGGAGCTTGAAAAGAAGAGTTAAAATTACAGAAAGCCTGTTAGTTGTATTTTTAGTAACAGGGGGAGTTGCATATTCATTACCAATAATAGGAGATATAAATAGTGAAAGAGTTGAAATTGATGAAAATTTATTTAATAATACAAATTCTACAATTTACATTAACGATAGAGTTATTGATAATAATGATATAGTTGAAATCAATAGTAAAGAAAATGGAGTAGTTATAAAAGAGAAACTTAAAATTTGGAATATAGCAAAGATAGAGAATCTAAAAAATTATGGAATGTTATCTACAAATGGAGGAGTAGCTATAAATTTTGGAAGTACTTGGGAACAGAGTGAATTTTTTTATGGTAATAAAGAAATTTTTAATAGCAGTGAAAAAGGTATTTTTAATAAAGAGAATTATGGAATGGCAGCTATAAATAATAAAAGTAATAGCGAATCTATAATTTCAAATTTTGGATTAATACAAAATGGTAAAAATTATGGAATGTATGTGGAAGCAAATGGAGAAGATACAAAAGTTTTAGGTCAAAATAAAGGTTATCACATAAATTTTTCTATTATTGGATATATTTTAAATGAAGATGGAAATATAGTAAATGATTATGAGGATATAAAAAATTTTGAAAAATTTTGTGAAGAGATTAATAAATCGTTAGATGGAACATCTAATAAAGGGAATTATGGAATGGCAGCTTTATCTTTGAATAAAGGTATATCAAAGCAAGTAAATTATGGATTAGTTGCAAATGGTGGAGATTATGGAATGATAGCTCAATCAATAGGAGAAGATTCTGATTCAAAAATAGAAAATTTTGGTGGTGAAGAGAGTATTTTTTACACATCAAAAACAGGAAAGAAAGATGCGGAAATATTATTCTATGAAAATGAAAATGGGATAAAAAATCAAAAAAATTATGGTATGAGTATTTTATCTCAAAATGGAGGAAAAGTAGAGGGAATAAATACAATTAATACCCAAAAGTTAAATCAGGGATGTTCAATAGATTCAAATAGCTTAGAATGTCAAGATCCAGAAAAGCCATTTCAAATAGAGCCACTTTTAGGAATAGGTTTAGTTAAAAATCAAGGAGATTATGGAATGATAGGAAGTGCTTTAGATGGGGGTGAAGCTTTATTAATAAACGAAGGAATAGATTTTGATTATGGTTATGATTATATAAAAAATAAAGATGGTTGGGCTGGGAAAGTAAAGATAAAACTAAATGGTGGTGTAAAAAATATAGGGAATTATGGAATGGTAGCTTTAACTGATAATAAAAGTGAATCTAAGGCTATAAATAGAGGGTTAGTTTCAAATCAAGGGAATTATGGTATGTATTCAGAGGGAGATGGAAGCTTAATAGAAAATTTAGGAAGGAGTTTATACTTAGAAGATATTCTTTTACACTTATATCAAATAGAAAATAAAGACGATGAGGAATTTGAAAAAATATACTCAAATATATCTCTCGATATTAATGGTGGAATAAAAAATAGTGGAAATTATGGAATGGCAACTGATAAAAAAGGAAAATTATTAAATAAAGGTCTAATTCAAAATCAAGGAGATTATGGAATTTATATATTAAATAACTCTATTGGAGAGAATAGAGGAAGGGATTTAAATGGAATAGATATATTAAATATTTTAGTAAATTTATCTAAAGATGAAAAAATAGAAAATAAATTAGCTGAAACAATTTTAGATGAAATTTCAAAAAATGAGATTATAGAAAACTTTTTAGATAGTGGAGAAGGAAACTTTGAAGAGTGGATATTAAATTCTAATATTGAAAATAAAGATGAGATATTAAAAAAATTTAAAGAAATTAATGCACAAGGTGGAATAAAAAATGAAGGAAATATAGGAGTTTATGTTGGAAATAATTCATACTTTATAAATCATGGATTAATAAATCCTGATGGAGTAACAAAAACAGAGGAAGGAAAAAATTTATTAAAAGCTTTAGGATTTGATGAAAATGAAAAAATAGCAATTGTAGGTGGAGAGGGAAATAATACAATAACTCTAGGTACAGGATCTGAAATATTTGGAAAAGTAAGTGGTGGTTTGGGAAATAATACGCTACATTTTGTTGATACATATGATGAATATACAGGACAAAAAATAGAGAACAATATATATGGGGACATTGTTCCAAAATCATTTTCTCATATAATTTTTGGGAAAAATACAGTAAGTTTAGATAAAAATGGAAACTTAGTATTTGATGGAGACAATTCTTCAAGTGAAACTGTATGGAAGATAAAAGAGGAGTTGGTTTTAGATTATCATAAAGATACTAATAAAAATGATTATACAGCAGTTATGAAAAATGGAAAGTTAACAATAACAACAGATAAGTTTAACAGTGTCCATATAAATGGAGTGTTTTTAGAAAGAGATGTAAATAGAGATCAAATAAATAAACTTTTAACAGGAAATGTATCTTTTGAAAGTGGAGCTAATTTAGTTAAACATGTTGGAAAAAATGTTACGTCTACATTAGCAGCAAACTCCATAAACATGAATGGTGGAACAATAACTCAAAGAGTACTAGATAATCTTTTTGTAACAAATGCGAATAGAATAGAGATAACTAATATTTTTACATCAGGTTTAAGTGAACAACAAAAAAGAGCAATACAAGAAAAGGGACTTTTGATAAATGGTAATCAAGCTTCTGGAAATATAGCTTTACCAGAAGAGTATTTTAAAGTAGAAAGTATTGGCAAAGGTCAAGTAGTTGGTTGGGATTCATGGCATGAGTATAATCCTATAACAGGAGACGTAACTTTAATTTTTGAAAGAGAAAATATAAATCCACCAATAAACCCACCAAATCCTATAGATCCAGAAGAGCCAATAGTTCCACCACCAATAAATCCAGAAGAACCAATAGTTCCACCATCAATAAATCCCCCAATTCCAGACAAAGGAGGACATGGGTTACAAGGTGGGTATGCTCAAAGTATAGATAAATATACACAATCAAATGTAGATATAATTAATACTATGTATATAAAGAATCAAGGATATAATTACGCTAGAAAAATTGCATTTATACCTAAAAAACACAGTATAAGTAAAGAACAAATAATTTATCCATCATATATTTCAGATAAAGAATTAACTTTGGGAAAAGAAAGCTTGCAAAGTCCAATCGTAGAGATAATAGAAATAGAAAATGGAGAAAGATATAATAATCTTCAAATGGCAGACTTGTTTGGAGATTATGGAAAATACACAGGTAATTCGAATTCAGAGTTTACTTATGATGCATGGGGTGTAACAGGAGGAACATTTCATAGGATTAATGAAGAATGGTTAGTAGGAGCAAGTTATGGTTATGCTAAATCTAAAGTAGACTATAAAACTGGTGAAGGTGGAAAAGAGGACGTTGACACAATAGGGGTAAATCTATTTTTAACATATGAAAAAAATAATTGGTTATCTATAAATAGTATTGGGTACTCTTGGAATAAGCATGATTTATCTCGAAAAATATATGATAGAGATAATGAAATTTTAGGAAAAAATACTGTACAAACAATATCATCAGATTTTGATTCTCATTTGTTATCAATAGGAACAGAGTTAGGTTATAAATACATAATTAATGAAGAATCTTATCTATATCCACATATAGGATTAGATTATGTATGGTATACAAGAGAGGGGTATAAAGAGGATGGAGGTTCTTATGCTTTAGATATAGACAAAAATAGATTAAATACATTTGTAAGTAAAGTGGGACTAATGTATGAAAAGACATGGGAAAAAATAGGTGTCTTTGGTGATATAGGATGGCAACATTATTTTGAAGATTTTAAATCGTTTGATGGAGCTTTTTATAATGAGAGTTCTGCAAAATATAGGATAGACGGATTAGATATAGGAAAGGATATAGGTTATGTTAGAGTAGGAGCAGAGTATAAATTTAATCATAAATTATCAGTAGGAATAGATTATACTGGATCTTTTAGAAGCAAAGAATTTAGTAATATAGTTGGATTAAATATTGAATATAAATGGTAAAAGAGTTGTGAGTAGAGTAACTACTCACAACCTTTTTTATTAATATATATTTAAAGTGAAAAAGTTGCAAAAAAGTTGAAAAGATGTGTATGAAAGAGAAAAAAGAGTGAATAAAAAAAATAGGTATAAATGGGCATGAAAGAAATTACATGGCAAAAATAAAAGTTAATATAAATTTTGGAGGGGTATATGAAGATAATGAAAAAACTATTTTATGGAATTACTTATTTATCATTATTTACAAAAATATTAGCATTTAATATAGGAATAGCTC
>NZ_CAMQXC010000012.1 GCF_947038635.1 uncultured Cetobacterium sp.
CCTAAAGCATAAGCTACAGTTGTTCCTTGCTCTAAAGAGATTAAAACTCCTTTAGCTCTTGTTGGAATTGGACCTTTATATAATTCGAAATCATAGAATGAATGGTTTAAGATTCCTGTTCCTTTTGTATCTGTTAAGAATTCATTTCTAAATCCAATTAATCCTCTTGCAGGTACTTTAAACTCTAATCTTGTATATCCATCAGTTCCAGGAGTCATTGTTATCATTTCTCCCTTTCTGATACCCATTTTTTCGATTACAACACCTACGAATGCATCATCAACGTCAACCATTGCTAATTCGATTGGCTCATATTTTTCTCCATCAATGTCTTTTAATAAAACTCTTGGCTTAGAAACTTGAATTTCAAATCCTTCTCTTCTCATATTCTCTAAAAGTATTGAAAGTTGAAGTTCTCCTCTTCCTTTTACTACGAAAGCGTCTGGACTTTCTGTTGCTTCTACTCTCATACTAACGTTTGTTTGAAGCTCTTTTTGAAGTCTATCCCAAATATTTCTAGATGTTACAAATTTACCTTCTTTTCCAGCGAATGGAGAATCATTTACCATGAATGTCATTGCTAAAGTTGGCTCATCTATATCAATTACTGGTAAAGCAATTGGCTCATTGAAATCAGCAATTGTCTCTCCAATGTCAATGTTATCTAAACCTGCAACCGAAATTATATCTCCAGAGAAAGCTTCTTGAATTTCAACTCTTTTTAGACCTTCATATCCATAAAGAACTGAAACCTTTCCTCTAACTTGCTTTCCATCTCTTTTTATTAATATAACATCTTGATTTCTTTTTAATGTACCATTGTAAAGTCTTCCAACAGCTAATTTTCCAACATAGTTATCGTACTCAATGTTTGTTATTAAAAATTGTGTAGGTTTGTTGTTATCTCCCTCTGCATCTTCAACGTGCTCTATTATTGTTTCAAATAAAGGTTGCATATTGTCACTATTATCGTTTAACTCTTTTTTAGCAAAACCAGCTTTTCCTGAAGCATATACAACTGGGAATTCTAGCTGTAATTCATTAGCATTTAGTTCGATGAACAGATCATAAACCATGTATAAAACCTCTTCAGGTCTTGCATTAGGTCTATCTACCTTATTTACTACAACTATTGGTCTATGTCCTTGCTCTAAAGCTTTCTTTAATACATATTTTGTTTGTGGCATTGGCCCCTCAAAAGCATCTACTAGTAAAACAACACAATCAACCATTTTCATAATTCTTTGAACTTCTCCACCGAAGTCCGCGTGTCCTGGAGTATCTATAATATTAATTTTACAATCTCCGTATCTTACTGAAGCATTTTTAGAGAATATTGTTATTCCTCTTTCTTTTTCAATATCGTTAGAGTCCATTACTCTCTCAGCAACTTTTTCAAGTTCGTGAGCTCCGAAAACTCCAGATTGTCTTAATAAACAGTCAACCAATGTTGTTTTTCCATGGTCAACGTGTGCAATAATTGCAATGTTTTTAATCTTCATATTTCTTCCTCTCTATAATTAATAATATTTGTAACCTTTTAATAATCCTTTTGTAACTTCACCTAAGCCTATAAAATTATTCTTAGAATAAACTCTGTATTTTCCTTCATTTATTCTTTTTTTACATCTTTGTCCATTAACAAAAAGTTTTAAATCATTTTCATTTTCAATATCTACTTTAGGAAATTTAAAATAATCCTCTATTGAAACTAAGAAAGAAAAATCATTCTCTGACACCATTTTTTCAATAGCTTCCAATGTAAATGCTCTCCCTAAATCCTCTTCCCCAACTCTAGTTCTTCTTAAACCAGTCATTGTTGCAAAAGTTCCTAATTTCTCACCTAAATCATAAATTAGACTTCTTATATATGTACCTTTTGAAACTGTACAATCTATTTTAGCCTTTACTCCATCAAAAGATATAGTTTCTAGATTTTTTATACTAACATCTCTAGCTTTTCTTTCAATCTCTACACCTTCTCTTGCTAACTCATAAAGCTTCTTTCCATCCACTTTTATAGCAGAATACATTGGTGGTACTTGCTTTATATCCCCTTTAAATGTCTCTAATGTTTTTTCAAAATTTTCATAAGAAATATCAAATTTATCTACTTTATCTAAAACTTTTCCTTCTATATCATAGGTATCTGTTTTAAAACCAAGTTCTAAATCTGCAACATACTCTTTTTCGTACCCTTCTATATCCTGTGCTAATTTTGTAGCTTTTCCTACACAAATAACTAGAATTCCCGTTGCTAAAGGATCTAAAGTTCCTGTATGTCCTATTCTTCTTTCTTTTAAATTTCTTCTTAAAACCCTTATAACATCAAAGGAAGTTATACCGATAGGTTTATCTACAACTATTATTCCTTCCAATCTTTTCTCCTTTAAATTAGTTCAAATGACATTATATCATACACTATACTTTTTTTAAACATTTATTTTTATTTCCCTGTAATCTTATAGTTATTACTTGGACTCCAAAGTAAATACTCTGTTACCCCTAAATCATTCATCGCTTTAATTTGCTCTCTTATCTCTTTCTCATTATAAGGAATATATCCTTTTACCCATTTTGCAGTAAACGCTTGAATCCATGGTCTTATTACTGCTGGTGAATCAACATTCTCATTTCTATTTATAGAATCTTTTAATGAGTGATATATTGTTTTATATGGTTGTGCATCTGGAACAGCAATTCCATAAGCTCCATTTCCATAGTGACTTGGATACATCATAGGCGAAATATAATCAACAACTTGTGTTACTGCTTCCCAATGTTGTCCTAATCCCATATCATCACTAAATGTTCCTACTTGTCCATAAACATCAGCACTTGTATAAACACCTACGGCATTTAATCTTTCTTTTGCATACTTTAAATATTTTTGAATAGTTTCTGGTTTTGATTCATTTTTAGTATTTCTATAATTTAATTTTGCATCTAGTTTACCACCATTTGAAGCTGGAAATCTTACATAATCAAATTGAATCTCGTTAAATCCTGCTTTTGCTGCTTCTTCTGCAACTGATAAATTATAGTCCCAAAGATTTCTATCGTGTGCTGATACCCAAATTATTCCATCACTATTTGTATACGGCTTTCCTGTATCTCTTGAAATAATAACCTTATCCGGATTTGCTTTTGCATATGTTGGATCTTTAAACGAAACAATTCTTGCTATTGTATAAATATTATTTTCTTTCATTTTTTTCATAAATTCTTCTATATTTTTTATTGGATAATTTTTTGAAACTGGTATTCCAAATTTTTTAGGAGCTTCCATTTCAAAAGATAGCACTCCATTATCATCCTTTACATCTATTACAAATGCATTTATTTCTGTTGTATTTGCAAGATTTATAAGTCTTTCCATTTTTTTAGCACTTCCAATTGTGTAAATATTTAAATATACTCCTTTTACATCTACTCTTGGATTATTGCTAAAATTATTAATTGGATAATTTGTTGTAAAATCTAAATTTTTCCATTCTTTTGGTAAAACTTCATTTAAACTATTTGCTAAATCTACTTTACTTATCCAACCGCTTTTACTTTTTAAATCTTTTTTATATTGAATCTTTAACAATGACTTTTTCTTATCATTTACAGTTATTTCTTTTTCATCTATAATCTCAACTCTTGTACCTTTTCTCAAAGTATCTGTTTTTTCTTTTTGCATTTCATCTTTATAAACAAATAACGTTTGATTTTTAATATATTTTGAGTTATTTACTGTATTTTTTTCAATATTCTCTTCTTCTCTTTGCTCATTTACTAATGCTTTTTCTTTTATCTCAGGTATTTTTTGTTCAGTTATATTTTTTGACTCTTCCTCTTTTTTATCCTCTTTTATAATTGAATCTTTTTTTTTTAATTCTGTGTCTTTATTTACCTTATTTAAAGATAAAACATCCACTTTTATTTCATCACTTACCATCTCTACTTTTTTAGGTTCATCATTAAAAACAAATCTTTTAACCCCACAAGAAATTGTAAAAATAAAAATTGTTACTAGTATTAAAAATCTAAAGAATTTCTTTTTGTCCTTTACTCTCACGTTATCCTCCATTTATTATTTATTCATCATATTTTAACAATTTTATCTAAAAAAATCTACTAAATAATCCTTTTAATAAAACTTATAAAATGTTACTATCTAAATATATTTAACTTATATGAGGAGGTTTTATCAATGAAAAAAAGAATATTTCCGTTTACTATAATATTTTTAATTTTACAACTTTTTATTTTTGCTAGTGACCAACCAAATCTACAAGTATCTAAAAATCTAATTTCTGGAACTCTTGATAACGGTTTGCAGTACTACATATTTAAAAATAAAAAACCTGAAAATAGAGCTTCTTTAAATCTTGTTGTAAAAGCTGGTTCTCTTTATGAAGAGGAAGATCAACAAGGATTAGCACATTTTTTAGAACATATGGCTTTCAATGGTACTACAGAATATAAAAAAAATGAACTCGTTACATATCTCCAATCTTTAGGTTTAAGTTTTGGTGGAGATTTAAATGCATATACTAGTTTTTCAGAAACAGTTTATAAACTTCAAGTTCCTACTTCTAAATCAGATTTAGAAACTGGTTTTAACGTTCTTAAAGAATGGGCATCAGAGGTAACTCTCGATCCAAAAGATGTTGAAAGTGAAAAAAATATAATTATTGAAGAGTGGCGATTAAGACAGGGAATATCTCAAAGAGTTGGAGATTTACAAAAGAAAATCTTATATGGTGATTCTTGGTATTCTAAAAGATTTCCTATAGGTTTTCCTGAAACTATAAATAATGCAACTTCTAAAAAACTTAGAGACTACTATGAAAAATGGTATCAACCGGAAAATATGGCTGTTATTGCTGTTGGAGATTTTAATCCTGAAGATATTAAGCATCTTATTACTAATAATTTTGCATCATTAAAAAATAAAACAAATATTATTAATACAAATTATGAAATATCTTTACCCCTTGAGGATTCAGTTACTATTTTTACTGATCCTGAACTTACTACAACTAATTTTAATTTAATGTGGAAAGAACCTATATCTACTATTGATACTACAGCTTCATTTAAGAATAACTTAGAAAAAATCTTACTTAATTCTATTTTAAATACTAGATTTTCTATTTTATCTAAAGATAAAGATTCACCTTTTGTATATTCCTCTATTTATAATTTTCCTCTTAATAAAAATACTGGAATTTATGCAATTTCAGCACTTATAAAGGATGAAAATATAAATAAATCTATAACAGATATAATTGATAATTTAAAAAGTATTTCATTAAATGGAGTTTCATCTCAAGAATTAGAAAATGAAAAAATAAATCTTTTAAACAACCTAAAGACTATTGTTAACAATAAAGAAAGTATTAAAAATGATATCTACATGGATTCTATCGTTGATTATATTTTAAATAATAATATTTTTATGGAACCTGATGCAGAATATGAATTAACTGAAAATATTTTAAAAAGTATAACTATTGATGACTTAAAAAATATTGCTAGTAATCTTACTTCTTTAAATTACGACGTTTTAATAACTTCTAGAGAAAATATGAAAGATAAGCTACCTAAAACAAATGAAATTAAATCTTTAATCGATTTACTTTTAACAAAAAATACAACCTCTATTGAAGAAAAATCTTTTAAAACTGAATTACCAGAGTTAAATTTAGTACCTGGTACTTCTAAAATTATTACAAAAGAAAAAGATTATACAAAACTACTCCTTTCAAATGGAATAGACGTTCTTTATAAAGAAACCAACTTTGACAAAGATAAGATAACTTTTAAATTAACTAAATTACAAGGCAGCTCTAGTTTAGAATATCCTGAATACATTAATTCACTTTTTCTTCCAGAAATTCTTTCTAATTCTGGAGTAGGAGATATTAACTATAGCTCTTTAGAGTTATATTTCAAAGGAAAAAATTTTAGTGTTGAACCATTTATTGATGATTATACACAAGGGTTTACAATATCTACAAATAAAGAGAATCTTTCTGAAGCATTAAAGTTTTTTAGAACACTTATCTCTAATCCAAAATTTGATGAAAATATTATTGAATCAAATTTAAAAACAAATAGAGAGTTAATAAAAAATAGAGACTTTTCTCCTAAAGCTTTATTTAAAAAAACATATCTAGAAACTTTAAATAACAATCATCCAAGAAAAGTCCCTTTAGAAATAGATGATCTCTCTTATGTTAACAAAGAAGCTCTTTTAAATACATTTGAACATTTATTTAATAATTTTAAAAATTATAAGCTAATCGTCACAGGTTCTATTGATAAACAAACTTTAATTAAAAATTTAGATTATTATTTTGCTAATCTTCCTGTAAATACTAATCAGTTAGAATATAAAGACTTAAATGTAGTTTATCCTACTGAATCTGTTAAAAAAACTATTATTAAAGGAATCGATAAAAAAGCTACAGTTATTTTAACTTTTCCTTATCAAAGTAATTTTTCATTAGAAAATAGAGTTTTATATGGAGCTTTTTCTAATTTATTAAATATACTCCTAATCGAAGATGTTAGAGAAAAAATTGGTGGTGTTTATTCTATTTCTTCATATTCTAACCTTGAAAAATTAAATTTTGGTGAAAATTATCTTCAAATTATGTTTAGTACAGATACTAAAAGAGTTGATGAAGTTATATCTAAAGTCAAAAATACTATTGAAAATATTCAAAAAGGAACTTTTCCAGAAAATAAAATTTTAGATATTCAAAAAAACTATAAACTAAATTTTGAGACTGCATTAAATACCAATAGTTTTTGGAATAATTACCTAGAGAAAAAAAATTTAATATCTGACTATGAATTTTATACTCCTATGAGGTATAATAAGACAGTAAACTATAACTCTATTATAAATTTTTCTAATAGAGCACTTAATATAAAAAACTGTGTAGAAGTTATTCTTTTGCCAGAAAAGGAGGAATAAAATGCCACATTTAAAATTTAGAGGTATTGATAAAAAAAGTTTAATTGAAAATAGTAAAGAATTAATTGATGGACTTACTTCAATTGTACAATGTGATAGAACTTGGTTTACTATTGAGCATACTGAAACTGAATATATTTTCGATGGAGCTATCGTTCCAGGTTATACTTTTGTTGATGTTGCTTGGTTTGATAGAGGACAAGAAACTAAAAACCTTGTTGCAGACTTCATCACAAAATTTTGTAAAAAATTAACAAACAACAACGATACTACCATTATCTTCTATCCCCTTGAAGGTTCAAATTATTACGATAATGGGGAACATTTTTAATTTTTATGAAAGCTAATATCGCTCTTATAGGTTTTATGGGAAGCGGGAAAACTACTATCGGTAGAATTCTAGCTAGAAGCCTAGATATGAAATTCATAGATATTGATCGTTGCATATCTATGAGGGAAAAAAGAACTATTCCTGAAATATTTGAAGAGCACGGAGAAAAATATTTTAGAGATTTAGAAAGATCTATTATTGAAGAAGAATCTAAAGATAATAATATAGTTATTTCCACAGGTGGTGGAGCAATCATTGATAATGTTAATATTAAAAACCTAAAATCCACTTCTTTTGTAGTTTATTTAGATTGTGATGTTAATACTATTTACGAAAGAGTAAAAAGAAGTAAAACTAGACCACTTCTTACAAACTCGGAAGACATATTACAAACAATACAAGAACTATATGACAAAAGACGAACGCTGTATAAAATATCTTCTGATTTTTCAATTAAAATAGATTCAAACACAAATATTTATGATAGTGTTGAAAAAATAAAAAATGCTTATATATTAAGCTAAGGGGGTTTTTCTATGAACAATTTATACGGTAAGACTATTTTTATTACTGGAGCAACAAAAGGTATTGGAAGAAGTTGTGCTTTAGCGTATGCAGAAAAAGGTGCAAACCTAATTTTAACTGCTAGAAGTTCCGATTTACTTGATTCTTTAAAAGAAGAATTAATTAGAAAATATGGTATAAGAGTTCATACTTTAGTTATTGATGTGCGTAATAGCAAAGATGTTGAAGATAAGGTGAAGTCTTTACCTGAATCTTTTAAAAAAATTGACATTTTAATCAATAATGCTGGATTAGCTTTAGGTCTAGACAAAGTTTATCTAGCCTCTCCTACAGATATCGACACTGTTATTGATACTAATATTAAAGGAATGCTTTATGTTACAAGCGCCATAGTTCCTTTAATGTTAAAAAATAACTCTGGATATGTTGTTAATATTGGTTCTATCGCTGGAGATGCCGCTTATGCAGGTGGAGCAATTTATTGCGCTTCTAAAGCCGCTGTTAAAACTTTTTCTGATGGATTAAGAATTGATTTAGTTGATTCAAATATTAGAGTTACTAATATTAAACCTGGTTTAGTTGAAACAGAATTTAGTAAGGTTAGATTTAAAGGTGATATTGAAAAAGCTAATAATACATATAAAGGTATTGATGCTTTAACTCCAGATGATGTAGCAAATGTTGTTATTTATACTACTGGTCTTCCAGAAAATATACAATTAACTGAAATTGCAATGACACCTAATCATCAAGCTGATGGAAGAACTGTTCATAGAGAAAAATAAAAAAATTAAGGAGGAGAAATTAAATTTCTCCTCCTTTTTTATTAATCATTCATGTATAATTTTTTGTATATTAATGGTAAAAATAATGCTCCTGATAAAAAGTTTCCAATTGTAACAGCTAAAAAATGAATTGCCATTTCACTTGGTGAATACACTGTAGACATAAGTATTTTTCCTATACTTACATAATACATATTTGCAACCACGTGTTGAAATCCTCCTAATATAAATAACATTATCGGGAACCAAATAGCTAATATTTTTCCTGCTAAATCTTTTGCTGCCAAAGCAAACCAAACACCAATAGCAACTAATACGTTACATAAAAATCCACTTGCTACTGCTTCTGTGAATGTAAGATGAACTTTGTGTTCTGCAACTCCAACTACATATTTAGAAAATTCTGGTGATGAATAATTTCCTGCTAAGTAAGACACATACGCTATAAATATTGATCCTAAAAAATTCCCTATCCATACTGCACATAAATTTCTTGTATATGTTGTCTTTTCTACCTTTCCCTTAGTAAAAGCCAATAATCCTAGACAATCTCCTGTAAATAATGATCCTCCTACTAATACAACAAGCATTAATCCTGTTGGGAAAACAGCAGCTCCTATAAATTTTCCAGCGCCTCCACCTACAGTAAAGTTAGCTATCAAATTTCCCAAAGCTGAAAGAGCTATGTACACTCCTCCCATAAATCCTAGTAAAGTAGTTTTAGTAAATGAGTAATGCCCTTTATTCTCTCCTAAAAGAAGAACTTGCTCTGTTGTTTCTTTGTTTGTTAAATAAACCTTCACTTTTTCCCTCCTGATTTTTTTTCATACAGTTTGAAATTATACACCCTTTATCCTTTTTTTTCAAGATAATATTAAAAAAACTCAATCAAATTTTGATTGAGTTCTATTTTAATATATTAAGTATATACAAACAACCTTTCGAGTTAATTTTTTATAACTTTTCCAATTAAAAAGGCAATTATTGCTGGAATAATCCATCCAAATCCTAAATTTGCTAAAGGAATAAATGACAAATCCACTTTTAAAACTTCTAAAATACTTATAATTAAAGTGATTATTGTTGCAAAAGTAAAGCAATTTCTATTTTCAACTCCAAATATATTTAAAACAATCAATACGATAGTCACTGGATAAAGAATAACTAAAACTGGAACAGCTAAACTTATAATATAATCTAATCCTGCTACAGCTAATACTGCTGAAAATAGACATGTTATTACTGCTACCTTCTTATAAGATACATTAGTCAATTTAGAGAACCAATCACTTACTAACGCCGTTAATCCAACAGAAGTTGTTAAACATGCTGCAGCTACACAAATACCAAATGCAATCTTTCCTGAACTTCCTAATGTTAATTCTGCTAACATTAATGCTGTTTGAGCTGTAGAGAGATTTTGCATACTACTAATTTGAGCTCCTAAATAGATTAAACTAAAATATATTAATCCTAATCCTAATGCTGCTATAAATCCTGCTCCTGTTAAAAATACTTTTTGCTCTTTAGAATCTGTAATACCTTTTCCTTCTAGCCCTTTTACTATTATCACACCAAAAAGAACTGAAGCTAATGCATCCATTGTTTGATAACCATTTATAAATCCATATGAAAATTGACTTCCTTCAATTATACTTGCTACAGGTTCTCCAATTGGATTTAAAATTCCAAATACTGTTATTAAAGCTAAAATTACTAATATAATTGGTGTTAGAAATTTACCTAAAACATCTGTTACTTTAGACTCATTTAAAACTAAGAATAAAGTTACTCCAAAAAATATAATAGAACATACTATTGCAGAAATTTTAGGATCTATTCCACCTATTAATGGTAATACTCCCATTTCAAATGTTGTTGATCCCGTTCTTGGAATTGCGAATAATGGCCCTATTACTAAAATCAATGTTGTTAAATATGCTGTATTAAATTTTTTAGAAATTTTACTTGCAAATTCATCTAAACTTCCACCTTTTGTAAAAGCAAGAATTCCAAGTAGTGGTAGTCCAACTCCTGTTATAAAAAATCCAATTCCAGCTACAAACCAACTTTGTCCAACTGCCACACCTAGAGATGGTGGAAATAACAAGTTCCCCGCTCCAAAAAACATCGAAAATAATGCTAACCCTAAAACTAAAATCTCTTTTCTTTTATTCATTCTTCCTCCCCATATAAAATAAATGTTATTAAAAAGGCAATCTGTTTCTAAAAGATTGCCTTTATTTCGATAATTATTTTTAATTTTTGTAAATAATAACACTTTTTTTTTATTTTTTCAAGTTTTTTAATTTTTTTTGTCATCATAAATTTTATATGCTTGTAAAAAAGAGTTTTTTAATTCATCTCTTAATTTTTGTGGCTCTATTATTGTAACTTCCTTTAAAAAAGAGGCAAAATAAAATTTAGCATTTTCTAAAGTCATTTCAAATTGATAAATATTTTCATCCTTTTTTATAAGTTTAGGTTTATAATTAGTAAAACTTTTTAACATACTCTCTCCTATTGGAGTAAAAATAGCCTTTATTAACAATCTTTCCCCTAAAAATGGATCGAAATTTTTTCTCATATTTTCAATATACTTTTTATCTCTGATTTGAATTTTTTCATTTAAAACACCTAAAATAATAACATCTTTTAATTTTATACTTCTATAAATTTTGTTTTCATCATCATAAGCAAATATAAAATTTTCATCTCCTTGATCTTCTCTTTTTATAAAATATGGAGATATTATTAGATTCTCTTCCATATAGAGTATTCTCATTTTTGATTTATTTTTTATAGCTTCTAAAACTACTTTATAAGTATCTTGAAATATAAATATTTCTCGTTGATACTTAAATTGTGATGAATATATTTCGAAAAGATCTCTAAAAAACTCAGCTTCTATCTCTACACCATTTGCCTTTAAAATATCATAATATATGCCTTTATTAGCTACATTTAAATCAAATTGTATAACTTTTTTTAAAGGCCTTCCCTGAGGTTCTATAAGTTTATCAATATCAAATTTTTTAGTGTATTTAAATTTATCCAAAATAAAATTACACAGTTTATTATTATTTATTCCAAACTCTTCTGAATCTTTTTTCAAAAGCCTCCAAATATCTTCTGAAACTGTAACTCTTACTTTTTTCATAACTTCAGTTCCCCCATAACTTCATATAATTTATGGGTTTATTTTAGCACATCCCTTTAATTTTTGCTCATATTTTTCCAAATATACAATACTTTCATTTATTAATGGAGCTATCGCTACAATGTTAATTACAGTCATCAATCCTAATCCAAAATCAGCTAAAGACCATACGAAATAGTTCTGTTCAACTCCTCCAATATAAACCATCCAAATAATGATTAGCTGATAAGCTATATTTAGTTTAGAGTTCTCACTAATGAATTGTAGTGCATTCCTTCCATAAAAAGTTACTCCTAATATTGTACTAAAAGAGAAGAAAAATAGTATTATTACTGTAAATGGTATTCCTATCCAACCAATATGACTTTTTAAAGCCTCTTGGAACAATACCATACCATTTAATTCACTTAAACCAGAATCATTTGCTAATAAAACTACAAAGGCTGTAGCACTACAAATAACCAATGTATCAACAAAAACACTTAACGATTGAACCATCCCCTGTTTAACAGGTTCATCCACATCTGCTAAGGCTGCTGCATAATTCCCATTACCACTTCCCGCCTCATTAGAAAATAGTCCTCTTCTTACTCCCTGCATAATTGCTCCACCTAGAGCTCCCCCTGCAAATTGATTTATTCCAAAAGCTGCTGAAAATATTTTTCCAAAAACCATTGGAATTTCTGTTACATTAGTTAAAAGAACATATAACACAACTGCTAAATACATAAAAGCCATTACAGGAACAATTTTATTTAATGCTGTAACTATTCTATCTTTTCTTCCTTTTCCAAAAACTGTTATTGCAACCAATAGTGCCAATATTATTGAAACTATTGTTGGATTTACTTTATAAGCTCCAACTACAGATTCGGTTACTGAGTTTGCCATAACTTGAACAACTCCTATATAACATATAATAGAAGCTATTGCATAAACTACTCCTAACCATCTCTTTTTTAATCTATTTTTTATAATCCATGGTGTTCCACCTCTATAGTTACCATTGGAGTCTTTTTCTCTATGGACTACAGATAAAATTGATTCAACAAATGCTGTGGAAGCTCCAAGTAGTGCTACTATCCACATCCAAAATAATGCTCCAGGTCCTCCTACAGATATCGCTGCTACAACTCCAGCTATATTTCCTGCTCCTACCCTACATGCTGTTCCAAGATAAAAAGCTTCTAAAGAACTTATTTTTTCTCCATCAGTTTTTTCCCCTTTCAAAGTCTTTACTATCTCTCCAAATAGTCTAATCTGCATAAATTTAGTTTTATAACTTGCATACAAAGCCATTCCTATAAGCATTACTACAAGTACATTTTTTTCCCATAAAATTGCATTAGTTCCATTTATTATAGATTTCAACATTTCCATAATGACTCCTCCTAATTAATCTTTAATATTTTCTAAAATAATCCTAACATTTATTTCTCCTCCTTAGTAGATAACAATTTTTTTATTTTTTTGTTCGTATTTTTGGAAAATAAACCCATTGTTTTTAAAGGGTTCTTGCATTTTTTAATAAACTTTATTGTTCTATATACCATTTTTTTAGTACATTCATACCTTTTTTTCATTATTTTTTTCTTGATTTTTTTCTGATTTTTTGATACAATTTTTCTAATTATTTAAACACACACATTTTTTTATTACAATAATACTAATTTTTTGGAGGTTACAATGAATAAAAAGAAAGAAATTTTAATTTTAGGTTTTGCTCTATTCTCTATGTTTTTTGGAGCAGGAAATTTACTATTTCCACCTTCTGTTGGAGTTGCAGTAGGAAAAGATTGGTTTGAAGCTGGTCTAGGATTTTTTCTAACTGGAATTGGATTACCATTACTTGGAATTCTCGCATTCACAAAAGTTGGAAGTCTAGACGAGTTCGCAAATAAAGTTTCAAATAAATTTAATACAATCTATTCTACTATATTAATATTAGTTATAGGTCCTCTATTTGCTATACCAAGAACAGGATCAACCACTTTTGAAATGGGAGTTTTACCTTTATTTCCTAATTCAAACCCTACTATTATAGCTGTGTTAACATCTGTTATTTTCTTTGGAATAACTTTATTCTTAGTTTTAAATGAATCAAGTATAACTGATATTCTAGGTAAATTTTTAACACCTATTATCTTATTAATTCTTTCATTAATAACTATTTTAGGAATAACTAGCGATTTAGGAACTCCTGTTGACTCTGTTATAAATGGAAACCCTTTCTCTTATGGATTTGTTAGTGGTTACCAGACAATGGATGCTTTAGCTTCTGTTCTATTTGGGGTTATAATTATTAGAGGACTTGAAGGAAAGGGAGTAACTGATACAAATGAACAAAAATCTTTTTTAAGTAATGCTGGATTTATTGCTGCTATTGGTCTTGGATTTATCTATTTAAGCTTAATCTATTTAGGGGCACAAATTAGTAGTATAAAAGGTCTTACAACTGCTCAAACAACATTAACTTTAGCAGAAATGACTCTTGGAAATATTGGAAAAATAGCTTTTGGAATTTGTGTTGCTGCAGCTTGTTTAACAACTTCTGTAGGATTAGTTGCTTTAGCTAGTGAATGGTTTTCAAAACTATTTAAAATATCTTATAAAAAAATAGCTCTTGGGATTTGTATTTTCTCAACAATACTTTCTGTTGCAGGATTAGACTACATAATTAGTTTATCTGTACCTGTTTTAGTAATACTTTATCCTGTTACTATTGTTCTTATTTTACTAAATATTTTTGGTATTAAAAATCACTTTACCTTTAAATCTGTTGTTGTTGTAACTTTAATAATTAGTATAGCTGAAATGTTAAAAGTAGATTTAAACTTTATACCTCTTGCTAACCATGGATTCCCTTGGGTTATACCAGCTTTAATAGCTTTTGGAATATCTTTTATCTTTAAAACTGAGAGATTAACTTTAAAAAAGAATGCATAAAAAAAAGGAGCTAAGCTCCTTTTTTTATTTAAACATTAATTCTATAACTGAGAAAAATCCTATTGCCCACATTATTGGTTTTACATGTGTAATTTTTCCACCAAATAAACATACTAATATGTAAGAAATAAATCCAAAAGAAATTCCAATTGATATGCTATAAGTTAGTGGCATCATTATAATTATTAAGAAACAAGGTATTGCAACTTCTATATTATGAAAATCTATATCCAATAAATTTTTAAACATATAAACTCCTACAAGTATTAGAGCTGGAGCCGTTGCAAATGCTGGCACAACCCCTATAATTGGAGAAAAGAATAGTGAAATCGCAAATAATACTGCTGTTGTTAGCGCTGTTAATCCTGTTCTTCCACCAACTGCAATTCCTGAAGCTGACTCTACAAATGTTGTAGTTGTTGATGTTCCTAATAAAGAACCTATTACTGTTGCTATTGCATCAGCTTCTAATATTTTACTAACATTTTTTATCTTACCTTTTTCATCTATCATTTCAGCTTCATGAGCACAAGCCATTATAGTTCCTAAAGAATCAAATAAATCAACAAACATAAATGAAAATATTGATCCTAAAAATATTGGCTTAATTGCTCCTAAAACATCAAGCTTTAAAGCAATTGGTGCTGGACTCGGAGGCATTGATATTATTTGTGATGGTAATTGAACTGCACCAAATATAATTCCTAAAACTGTTGTAGCTACAATTCCTATTAAAATTCCACCCTTAACTTTTTTCATCTCTAAGAATCCCATAATTGCAAAACCTACTAATCCTAAAACAACATTTAAATTAAATTTTCCTAAAGCCACTACTGTTGCTGGATTACTTACAATTAGTCCCATTCCTTGCATTCCTATAAAGGCTATAAATAAACCTATTCCTGCTCCTACAGCTAATCTAATTTCAGCTGGTATAGCATCAATTATTTTCTCTCTTAATCCTGAAAATGTTAGAGCTAAGAAGATAACTCCTGATATAAATACTACTCCTAAAGCTTGTTCCCATGTTGCTCCATTTCCCAAAACAAGTGTAAAAGTAAAAAATGCATTTAATCCCATTCCTGGTGCCATAGCTAATGGTGCATTTACCCAAAATGCTGTTATAGCTGTTCCTATTGCCGATGCTAAACATGTTACTGTTATTAATGCACCTTTATCCATTCCTGTCATTGATAATATTGATGGGTTAACAAATATAATATACGCCATTGTTAAAAATGTTGTAACTCCTGCTATTATCTCCTGCTTTACTGTTGTTCCGTGCTCTTTTAATTGAAACAATTTTTCCATGTTTCCCTCCTAGATTTATTTTAATATTTAATAATAATTACCAAATAAAATAAAAAAGACCTGCAAAAACAGGTCAAAAAACTTAATAAAAAATATTAAGTTATGACCCATAGAAAGCTATTTAAGGTAGCTCGTAGAAACTCTCCGCCGTATTCGGAGTATATATGGTTCAAATTAAATATAATCTTTACCTAAATATTAAAGATTTATTCTAATTTTGTCAAGTTTTATTTATTTTTGCTTTTTATAAAGAAAAAAACTATAATGTATTAAAATAAATATACTGGGAGGTAATATAATTTATGAAAAAATCTTTTGCTAGTGATAACTATAGTGGTGTTCATCAGAAAATT
Organism: uncultured Cetobacterium sp.; assembly: GCF_947038635.1. Classification (GTDB taxonomy): domain Bacteria; phylum Fusobacteriota; class Fusobacteriia; order Fusobacteriales; family Fusobacteriaceae; genus Cetobacterium_A. The sequence goes on from NZ_CAMQXC010000012.1 coordinate 16,388, forward strand.
TTAGAAAAAATAATTGAAGTTAATAACGGCCATGTATCTGCTTACGGGGCGGATGAAATCACACAAGAAGCTATTAAATGTTTCAAAGATATTTTTGGGGATGTTGAAGTATTTTTTGTTTTTAATGGTACTGGAGCTAATGTATTAGCATTAGAAGGAATGAAAGCTAGAGCATCTGCTGTTATAACTCCTGAAAGTGCTCATATTGTACAAGATGAAACTGGAGCTCCTAGCAAGATAACTGGTATGCAACTTCTTACAGTTCCAAGTACAGATGGAAAACTTGACTTAGAGTCAGCTAAAAAATGGTTAACTTTTAAAAATAACTTTCATAAACCAAAAGCCGAAATTATTTCAATCAGTCAAACTACAGAATATGGAACTGTTTATACATTAGATGAAATTAAAGCTATTTCTAATTTTGCTAAGGAAAATAATATGCTTTTACACATGGATGGAGCAAGAATTTCTAATGCCGCTATAGCTTTAGGATGTTCTTTTAAAGAGATGACTGGAGATTTAGGAGTTGATGTTCTATCTTTTGGTGGTACTAAAAACGGTTTAATGTTTGGTGAAGCTCTGATATTTTTTAATAAAGACTTGGCTAAAGATTTTTCTTGGATAAGAAAACAAAACCTCCAATTATATTCAAAAATGAGATTTATGTCTGCCCAATTTATTCCTTATATAAAAAATAATATTTGGTTTGAATGCGCTAAAAATGCAAATGATATTGCTCAATATTTAAAACTAGAGTTAGAAAAAATTGAAATACTTGTAACAAAAGAAGTTTTAGCTAACGCTGTTTTTGCTATTTTACCTAAAGAAATAATTTCTGAACTTCAAAAGTCTTTTTACTTTTATATATGGAATGAAAATATCCATGAAGTAAGACTTGTTACATCTTTTGACAGTACAAAAGAGGATGTTGATAATTTTATTAAAAAAATAAAAGAATTACTAGGAAAATAAATAAATCTTATGATATAATTTATTTATAGTACATAGATTTTTCTTTTATTCTTTGTATGCTTTTTTTTAAAAATATTATTGATTTAATGAACTAAATGTGAAATAATATTACATATATTTCGCATTTTATTTGAAAGGAGATTTGACTATGGGATTATTTGATTTCTTTAAAAAGAAAAAAGAGGATGAATGGTTTAATATCTATTCACCATTAAACGGAAAAGTTATTCCTTTAAGCGAAATACCAGATGACGCTTTTTCTCAAAAAATGATTGGGGATGGATGTGGAATTGATCCTGCTGAGGGAGCAATCTGCTCACCTGTTGCTGGTGAAATTGATATTTTCGCTACTAACCACGCTGTTAGTTTTGAAGTTCCTAACGGACTTGAGTTAATAGTTCACTTTGGAATTGACACAGTAAAATTAAATGGAGAAGGATTCACTAGAATTGCTGAACCTGGATCAACTGTAGAGGTTAAAGATGAGCTTATTAAATATGATTTAGCTTACATTAAAGAACACGCTAAATCAACAAAGACTCCTGTTATTATTGCAAACATGGACCAAGTTGAAGCACTTGAAGTAGTTGCTTCTGGAGATGTTAAAATAGGAGACCTTTTAATGAGAGTTAAAATCAAAAAGTAGTTTTTTAAGAAGGTGCCTCTTTACTATTTAGGAAAGGATGGTACCTTTCTTTATTAATAAAAAAGCATACACGGAAATTTAAGGAGGAAAAATGAAAGTACTAGATTTAAATTTAGTTACTAATGAAGTTGCTAGACTTTGTATTGAAGCTAACTACTTTATTGGCAGTGACGTTTTAAACAAAATTAAAGAATGCCAAAAAACAGAAACTAGTGAATTGGGGAAAGTTATTTTAAGTCAAATTATTGAGAATGATGAGATTGCTGCAAAGGATAATGTTCCTATGTGTCAAGATACTGGTCTTGTTGTTGTTTTCTTAGAAATTGGAACTGAAGTTAAAATCAATGGAGATATTTACTCTGCTATTAATGCTGGAGTAGCTAAAGGATATAAAGATGGATATTTGAGAAAGTCTGTTATTAGACACCCTCTAGATAGAGTAAATACACAGGATAATACTCCTGCTGTTATCCATACTAAACTTGTACCTGGTTCTGATAAAGTTAAAATCATTGTAGCCCCTAAAGGTGGTGGGTCTGAAAATATGAGTACATTAAAAATGTTCAAACCTGCTGATGGCGTAGAGGGTATTAAAAAATTTGTTATTGATAGTATTAAAAACGCTGGTGGAAATCCTTGTCCTCCTATAGTAGTCGGTGTTGGGATTGGTGGAAACTTCGAAAGATGTGCTGAATTAGCTAAAGAAGCTCTTTTAAGAGAAATTGAAGATGTTAATCCTGATCCGATTGCTGCAGCTTTGGAAGCTGAACTTTTAAAATTAATAAATGATACTAATGTTGGTCCTCAAGGTCTTGGTGGAAAAACTACTGCTCTTGCTGTAAAAGTTGAAACTCAAGCGTGTCACTTTGCATCTTTACCAGTTGCTGTTAATTTAAATTGCCATGCTGCTAGACACAAGGAGGTAACATTATGATAAAATTAACTACTCCATTAAGAGATGAAGATATTAAAAAATTAAAATCTGGTGATGCCGTTTCTATAACTGGTGTTATTTATACTGCTAGAGATGCTGCTCACGCTAGATTAGTTAAACTTTTAGAAGAGGGTAAGGAATTGCCTTTTGATGTAAAAGGACAAATTATTTATTATGCAGGACCTACTCCTGCTAAACCTGGACAGCCTATTGGAAGTTGTGGACCTACTACTAGTTACAGAATGGATTCATACTCTCCTGCTATTTTAGACCAAGGCTTAAAAGGAATGATTGGAAAAGGTGCAAGAGATCAAAAGGTTAAAGATTCTATTGTTAAAAATGGAGCTGTATATTTTGCAGCTGTTGGTGGAGCTGCTGCCTTAATAGCTAAATCTGTAAAAAGCAGTGAAATTATTGCTTATGAGGATTTAGGTGCTGAAGCAATTAGAAGGCTTGAAGTTGTTGACTTTCCAGCAATCGTTATAAATGATTGTGAAGGAAATGATTTATATGAAATAGCTAGAAATAGCTCAAAATAAATTTAATTAAAGGGGTAATATATTATGTCTACAGTTTTTGAAAAATCTTTAAAGCTACATGAGACTCATTCAGGAAAAATTGAAGTTGTGTCAAAAGTTGCTGTTACAAACAAAGAGGAGTTAAGTTTAGCTTATTCTCCTGGAGTTGCTGCTCCTTGTTTAGCAATAAAAGAAAATGTTGAAAATGTATATAAATATACATCTAAAGGAAATATGGTTGCTGTTGTTACTGACGGTTCTGCTGTACTAGGTTTAGGAAACATTGGTCCTGAAGCTGCTCTCCCTGTTATGGAAGGAAAAGCTATTCTTTTTAAGCAATTTGCAGATGTTGATGCTTTTCCTATCTGCTTAGATACACAAGATACTGAAGAGATTATTAAAGCTGTTAAATTAATTGCACCTGGATTTGGTGGTATAAATTTAGAGGATATTTCTGCTCCTAGATGTGTAGAAATTGAAACAAGATTAAAAAATGAACTTGATATCCCTGTTTTCCATGATGATCAGCATGGAACAGCTATTGTTGTTGTAGCTGCTCTTATCAACTCATTTAAATTAGTTAATAAATCTTTTGAATCTGCTAAATTTATTGTTAGTGGAGCAGGTGCTGCTGGTAGTTCAATTATCAAACTTCTTATTAAAATGGGGGCAAAAGACATTGTTGTTAATGATATTGATGGTATTATTAATAGAGATGATAAAGCTAACTACAACTTCTTAAAATCAGAAATAGCTGATATTACAAATCCTGAGAATATTAAAGGTGGTCTTAAGGAAGCGGTTATTGGAAGAGATGTTTTCATTGGAGTTTCTGCTGCTAATATTTTATCAGTTGATATGGTTAAAACTATGAATAAAGATGCTATTGTTTTTGCTATGGCTAATCCTAATCCTGAAATTATGCCTGAAGATGCTATTGCAGGTGGAGCAAAAATTGTAGGTACTGGTAGATCTGACTATCCTAATCAAGTTAATAATGTTTTAGCTTTCCCTGGAATATTTAGAGGAGCTCTTGATGCTAAAGCTAAAAAAATAACTGAAGAGATGAAAATTGCTGCAGCTGTTGGAATTGCTAAATTAATTCAAGATGATGAAATAACACCTGAATATGTTATCCCTAATGCTTTTGATCCAAGAGTAGCAACTGTTGTTGCCGAAGAGGTTAAAAGAATTGCCAAAGAACAAAATATCACAAGATAATAGAAAAAAGGTAGCTTTGTAGGCTACCTTTTTTATTCATTCTCATTATTTTCTAAGTCATCTTTTGATTTTTTTTCCTCTTTTATAACTAAAAGTTGGTCTATTTTAAAATTATCTACATCTACCACTTCAAAACTATAACCATCAAACTCTATGTGTGCACCTTTTTTAGGTATGCTTTTTAACATATACATCATAAATCCAGCTATTGTTTCATAACTATCTTCTTCTGGAAACGCTTCTATTTCTAAAACTTTTTTTACATCTTCAGTGGCTGTGACTCCATCTATTAACCAAGAGCCATCTCCTCTTTTTATTATATATTCCTCTTGCATCGGATAAACTACATCACCCATTAAAGTTGAAACAACATCATTTAAAGTTATGACTCCTACAACATGAGCATACTCATTTAATATTACAGCAAAGTCCTCTCTAGCTTCATTAAATCTGTCCAACATCTCTGAAAGAGTAAGTGTATTAGGAATGATTAAAATATTTCTATTTGTTATCTCTTTTATATTTTGAAGTCCACTAGATTCTCCTTTTAAAATTCTAGGTAAAATATCTTTTGAACCAACATACCCATATATAGAATCTATATCGCTTTCACAAACTAAAAATTTAGAATGTGGATACTCTGCTATTTTTTGTTTTATACTTTCCTCTGTTTCTTCTAATGTAAAATATACTATTTCATCTCTTGTTGTCATTGCTGATGATACCCATCTTTGTTCAAGTTCAAATACATTTTCAATTAAGTGATGTTCTTTTGTATGAACTACCCCTGCTTCTGCTCCTGCATCTACTAAGGCAAAAATATCATCATGAGTTATTAATTCATCCCTTGAATTTGGTGTATTAAATACCTTAAAAACTAAATTAGCCACACCACTAAATATAAATACAATTGGTGTTAAAATTTTTATTGTCAAAGTCATTGGATTTACTAAAGTAAGCGCTATTTTCTCTGGATAAACCATTGCTAATCTTTTTGGTATTAAATCTGCAAATTCAATAAAACAACCTGTTACAAATATAAATGATATTAAAAATGCTATCGTTGGATTTCCTATGTATTTATTTATTATTGGTGATAATATTCCATCTCCAATTATACCAGCTAATATAGCTACTATATTTAATCCTATTTGTACAGTTGTAAAAAAGTTTCCTGGATTACTTTGAAGATCAATAACTTTTTTTGCATTTTCATTACCTTCATCCACTAATAACTGTAGCTTAATTTTTCTTGCTCCTGCCAAAGATATCTCTGCCATAGAGAAAAATGCACTTATCAAAATTAAAAAAAGAATAAACATTAACTTTTCTGCTATTCCCATACTATCTCTCCTTTAAATGTGGTTTCTGCTGTTCCTATCATAAATACTTCATCCCCTTTTAATTTAATTTTTAATACCCCACCCTCTGTTTCTACAACTACCTCATTATCTACTAATCCCAATAAATTAGAAATATAAACTCCAGAACACGATCCTGTTCCACAAGCTAGTGTTCTTCCTGCTCCTCTTTCCCATGTTTTTATTTTTATTCTATCTTTATCTAGAATTTGAATAAAATTTACATTTATATTTTTAGGAAATAATTTATCTTTTTCAATTTTTGCTCCTAGAGTATTCACATCAATACTTTCCAAATCTTCTTTTATTATTACTGCATGTGGAACTCCAATTAATACAGCTGAAAAAACTATATCTTCACCATCAATATTTATTTTTTCATTTATAACTTTATTTTTTTCTATCAATACTGGAATCTCTTTAGAATTTAATCTTGCTTTACCCATAGATATCATTATTGACTCCACTTTATTTTTATCATCTATAGTTAAATAAGCTATTTTTATTCCATCTCCTGTCTCTATTGTTATTTCGCTCTTTTTTACAATTTCCTCTTCGTAAATAAATTTAGAGAAACATCTAATCCCATTTCCACACATCTCACCTTTTGAACCGTCTGAATTATAGTAAACCATTTTTATATCAGCTTTTTGACTTTCCTCCGCAATCATTATACCATCTCCTCCAACTCCATAACGTCTATCACAAAGTTTTTGGGCCATCTTTGAATAATTTTCATATTTGTTTTTCACTCCATTAAAAAGTAAAAAATCATTACCAGCTCCTTGCATTTTATTGAATTTCAAATTAATCACCTCATTAGTATAACTTTCTATTACATTATATTCTACCCTATCCTTTCATTTAACGCAACCCCCTTCACTTTTGTTTGATTCTACTTTACTTTTCATAGGTTTTGTGTTAATATTCCCAAGTAGTACAATATGTCATCAAGGAGTTTTTTATGAGCAGAAAAAGAGAAATCAAAAATCATGTTGAACTTCTCCAAAAAGGAAATAGAGGTCTGTATGGACTCTCTCTTCTTGTAGGTGTTATTACTGGAGTTATCGTATCTATTTATAGATATGGTTTAGGAGTTGCTGGTAATCTTAGAGAACACTATATTAGTAGGGAACTTCTTACAAATCCCTCTAAACTTCTTTTAATATGGGGAATTTTTATCGTTATAGGTCTTTTTGTAGATTATTTATCTAGAAAATTTCCTACAACAGGTGGAAGCGGTATTCCACAAGTTAAAGCTTTAATTTTAAGAAAACTAGATTATATCTTTTGGATAAAAGAACTTTTAGTTAAGTTCTTTGGTGGTTTACTTGGTATTGGAGCTGGTTTATCTTTAGGTAGAGAGGGTCCTTCAGTACAATTGGGATCATATATTGGGTATGGATTTACTAAAATTTTTAAAAGAAATTATACTGATGAAAAATATCTTGTAACAGCTGGTTCAAGTGCTGGTTTAGCCGGTGCTTTTGGTGCACCATTAGCTGGAGTTGTATTTAGTATGGAAGAACTTCATCGTTTCTTTTCTTCAAAACTTATTATCTGCACATTCTTAGCTAGTATTTGCTCTAATTTTGTAGCTAGAAGAATTTTTGGTATGGACCCATCTTTTAATTTAAATATTAAGTATCCTACAGATGTTAATCCATATTTTCAATTTTTATTTTTTATAGTTTTTGGAATTGTTATTGCATTTTTTGGAAAACTTTTTACAGTTTCACTAATTAAAACACAAGATATTTTTAAAGATATTAAGCTTCCTAGAGCTATAAAAATATCATCTGTTATGACATTATCATTTATTATATGTTTTATTATGCCCGATATAACAGGTGGTGGACATCACTTAGTTGAAGAGTTACCTCACCTTAATCAAACAATACTATTTCTTTTATTAGTTTTTGTTGTTAAGCTATTATTTACAACAATATCATATGCAACTGGATTTCAAGGTGGTATATTCTTGCCAATGCTTGTTTTGGGTGCTATTCTTGGAAAAATTTATGCGTTAACACTTATAACAACTTTTAATCTTCATAGTGATTTTGTTATTCACTATATGATTTTAGGAATGGCTGGATTTTTTGTTGCTGTTGTTAGAGCTCCTATAACTGGAGTTATTTTAATTTTAGAAATGACTGGTAGTTTTGATCATCTTTTAGCAATTGCAACAGTTTCTATAGTAGCATACTATATTACAGATATTCTAAAATTAGAACCTATTTATGAAATTTTATATGAAAGAATGCCTAAGAAAAAAATTGAGGACGATTTAGAAGAAGACCGTCATGAACATCATGAAAAAACTCTAATTTGCATTCCTGTTTCTGCAGAATCTGAATTCGATGAAAAATTAATAAGAGATGTTGCTTGGCCTAAAAATACTCTTGTTGTTGCTATTAGAAGAGGAGAAACAGAATACATACCCAAAGGAAGTAGTAAAATTCTTGCTGGTGACGTTTTAGTTCTTTTACTTCCGGAAAAACAAGCTGATAAATTAAATGAAACTCTATTCAAAATGGGAACATCTCACTAATTTTTTAAGGAAATTATTGACATTTTTTTAAAATGATTATACTATTAAATGACACATGTATTTTATAGGAGGATCTATATGAATAGAATAGAAGGAAAAATTGCTTTAGTTACTGGAAGTGCTAGAGGAATTGGAAGAACTATAGTTGAGAAATTAGCTTCTGAAGGTGCTGAATTAGTTATATCATGTGATATGGGTGAAGCTACTTTCGAACAAACTAATGTTAGACACGAAATTTTAAATGTAACTGATAGAGATGCTATTAAAGAGTTAGTAAAAAAAATAAAAGATGAATTTGGTAGAATCGATATTCTTGTTAACAATGCAGGTATTACAAAAGATGCACCATTTGTTAGAATGAGTGAAGATGCTTGGGATGCTGTAATTAATGTTAACTTAAAAGGAGTTTTCAATATGACTCAAGCTGTTGCTCCTTTAATGACTAAAAACAAAAAAGGATCAATCGTTACTATATCATCTGTTGTAGGTTTATATGGAAACATTGGTCAAGCTAACTACGCTGCTACTAAAGGTGGAGTTATTGCAATGACTAAAACTTGGGCTAAAGAATTAGCTAGAAAAGGAGCTCAAGTTAGAGCTAACTGTGTTGCTCCTGGATTTATTTCTACTCCAATGACTGATGTTTTACCAGAAGATGTTATCAAAGGAATGCTTGAGAGAACAGCTTTAGGAAAATTAGGAATGCCTGAAGATATTGCTAACACTGTATTATTTTTAGCAAGTGATGAGTCTTCATACATTACTGGACAAACAATTGAAGTTAGTGGTGGATTAGCACTATAATCAAAACACATTATTTAAAGGCAGGAAATTTATTTCTTGCCTTTAATATTTTAGGAGGATTTTATGAAAAACAAAATGCTAGTTCTTACGTCTAGTATTTTAATATTTTTAACTATTCTTTTTTTGGGAAAAAATATATATTTTAAAAATATTATCACAAAACAGCTTTCAACTTCTTTTAAACAAGAAGTAACTATTAAAAATGCCAATTTTAATTTTTTTAATAACTCTTTTGAATTAAAAAAATTATCTTTACTTGAATATAATCTTTCAATTGAAAATGTTAAATGCAAAATGGATTTCAAAGCATTTTTTAAATCTAAAAATAATTTTACTATCAATGACTTAAATCTTACTGGAATTAGTTTTAATAATAATTCTGAATCTATACCCACTACTAATATAGGTAATTCAAATGAAAAAACTACTGAGTTTCTTAAAGAGATTGACAATAAAATACAATTTGATAAAAATTTATCTAAATTTTTTAGCTCTAGTTTTAATAAGGATAATTTTTCTAAAACTCTGTCTAATAATTTAATAAATTTTTTAATTCAAAATACAGATTATATTGATGTAATTATACAAAAAGAGGTTAATATACAATTTAAGGAACAAATTAATCATTTTTCTAAAAAAACAAAGGATCTTTTATTAAAAATAAAAGATAACAATAATTTAGAAAATAATAATAATATTTTTATTGAAAATATATCTTTTTCTGGAAAAATATCAAAAATAGATTTTAACGGTTCTTTTAAAAATTTTAATACTGATTTGTCTAAAAATGTCTCTTTACCTTTAAATATATTCTTATCACACGAAAATGGAAATGGTAAAATTTATGGAGATATTAATACAAATACTTTAGTTGGAAATATCTATGTTAGTCTTTCTAATTTTAATGTTCATTCCTTTTATAAAATAAATAACTATATTTCAAATGGTACTTTATCTAGTGAACAATTAATATCTATTTCTGGAGAAACTCTTAAAATTGATGGGACAACTATTATTGATAACATTAAGTTGAATAAAGATTTTCTTTTAAGCTCGCCTAATTTAGATGATATTAAAAAAAATATTCTTGAAGAACTTATAAAATTAACTGAGAATAACTATCATACTTTATCTATTACTAATTATTTTTCTAATAATATAGATATTGTTACAATTAAAACTTCAATTCCAAGTGAAGTTAAGAGAACTTTAATAAATAACCGAGAACTTTTTAGTGTTTTTTTAGAAAATCAATTAAAAAATAAATACGAAAATAATCTTAAAGAAAAAAAGAATAAAATTAAAAATTTCTTTAAAAATATTTTCTAATTTTTTTACTTGTATTTTTATTTATTTAATGATATAATTACATATGTCACAAGTGTGGTGACAGGAGCCTTATGGCGTATTATTATCGAACCGTGTCAGGTCTGGAAGGAAGCAGCACTAAGGTATTTAATACGGGTATAAGATTACTCCTGTTATCCCTTGTGGCATTTTTATTTTTTGAACATTTTCTATTAAACAAAAAAGGTTGAAGATATAATCTTCAACCTAATTTTTATTACTTTTTAATTCTCTCTACATATTCGTTAGATCTTGTATCAATCTTGATCCACTCATCTTGCTCAACGAATAAAGGTACTTGAATTTCAAATCCAGTATTTATTTTAGCTGGTTTCATTACTTTTCCAGAAGTATCTCCTCTTAATCCAGGCTCAGTATAAGTTACTTGTCTTTCAACGAAAGTTGGTAACTCAACAGCAACTGGAGTTGATTCGTAGTAAACTACCTCTAATTCCATTCCTTCTTCTAAATAGTTTAAAGCGTCTCCTAAATCCTCATCTTTTAACTCGATTTGATCCCAAGTCTCAGGATTTGAGAATACATAGAAATCTCCATCGTTATATGAGTAAACAGCTTTAACTTTATCAAGTCTGATATCATCCATTTTATCATCAGCTTTATATATAGCATCAGATATATTTCCGTTTAATAAGTTTTTCATTTTGTACTTCATTACAGCAGCGTTTCTTCCTGATTTGTTATACTCTGCTTTTAAAATTACGTAAGGATCGTTTCCAATCTTTACTGTACTTCCAGCTCTTAATTCTTGAGCAGTTTTCATAATTGAACCTCCTAATATTTTAAAATAAATTCATTTAATTTATCTATAAGATTACATTTTAATTCAATGTACTCTGAATAGCTTTGAGAAAGTTTTGAAATATTTTCAAACTCTTTAAAAAAATCATCAAACTTTTCACTTCCCAATTCTAAAGAGTTACTATCTCTTAAATTATAATCTCTTAATAGCTTTGTGTGAATATCTAACTCTTTATTTAATCCTAAACTTTTTAAAGTTTCATCATATCTTTTTATAAAACCATCAATCTTATCCATGTGAGCCATTTCATCTTGTAAATATATGTGCCATACAAACGGCTTTCCTGTTAGTAAAGCCCTTACAAAAGAATCCTCTCCTCTAACAAAATTATAATCTACTAAATTTATTAGTTCTTCATATTCCTCTTGTTCTAAAAATGGCATAAATTTAATTATAATATTTTCATATTTATAAATTCCTTCACTTAAACAAGTGATATTTAAATTTTCTATTATCTTATTTATACTCATTTGAGATTTTTCACCAAGTATTAACAAGCAATTTTCCTTACCATTTTTTAATAAGACATCTATTAATGGTAAAAAGTTTTTTTCATAACTGAATATAGTACCTATAAAATATTTTTCATCTATTTCAGGTATATATTTTTCTAAATAAAACTTTTTATTTTCTAAAACACTCTTTTTTCTATTTAGAAATAAACTATCTACTATTACTCCACCACTTTTTTCTGTAAATCCTGGCATAAAGAAAAATTTCTTTAATTTCCCAGCTCCAAGAGGTGATTCCATTAGATGTATTCCTTCTATCCAGTCTTCTCCAGACAAATACTCCAAATTTATTAATAGTGATGATTCTAACTTAGCTTTTTCTAAATACTCCTCTAAAATGTTACATCCAAAGGCCTCTATTATAACATTTGCAGGAGAAAATGTACATATATTTTTAGCTAAATATTCATTTGTTATATAAATAATTCCATCTATCTCTTGATAGTCTGTATCTTTTGCTTTTTTATTCATATTTACAAATTCATTTACTCTATTTAAAATAACTCTTATTTTAACATTACCATTATAAAAAGTTTTTAACTCTTTTGCAAGTCTATATACAACTCCAATATCTCCAAAATTATCGATGATTTCACAAAATATATCTAAACTTTTTACAATCATTATTTCACCATTTTTCCTGTTCTTTTATAATATTCTTTTTTAGCAAACTCAACCCAGTTAGGTCTTGCTATCATTCCTCTACCTATTGCTACAAGATCTAGCATTCCACTTTCTATTAATGCACTTGCCTGCTCTTCACTCTTAATATTTCTTACTCCTATTACTGGAATATTTACATGCTTTTTTATTTCAACTCCTAAATAAACTACCCAATCAAAGGGAAAATTTTCAGGAATATCTATTTTTACTTCTTGTTTCTTTTCTGGATTTGGAACTCCTGAAGATACGTGTATTAAATCAACTCCTATAGTTTCTAAATATTTCGCTATCGCTATTCCATCTTCTAGTTCAGGTTCATTTCCACCCATTCTATAACCTAATATAAAATTATCATCAAATAATTCTTTTGTTCTTTCAACTAAAGTTTTTGTAAAATACATTCTTTTTTCAAAAGATCCACCATATTTATCATCTCTAACATTCCACAACCTTGAGTTTAATTGAGATATCAAATATGTATGAGCTCCATGTATTTCTATTCCATCAAATCCAGATTTTTTAGCTCTTTTAAAGGCTTCTACAAATTGATCTAAAATTTTATCTAAAACTTCTTCTGAAACTCTTGCCACATCATCTTTAAATCCTGCATGATGAATTTGAATTAACATTGGAACATCATATTTTTTACCAATATCTGCTACTTTTGACAATCCATCAATAAAAGAATCATCCCATATTCCTATCTGATTATCCCTTAATTTCCCATCTTCTGCTACACAACTAGCTTCAACAATAATTAATCCTGTTCCACCTTCTGCTACATCTTTATACCACTCTAAAAGACCCTCAGTTACATACCCATCTTTTCCTACCATAGAAAATCTAACTAGTGGTGGCAAAACAACTCTATTTTTTAACTTCTTATTTTTTATATCCAAAGGAGTAAATAAATTCACTCTTTTTCCTCTCTTTCTTATACAAATTTTATAGAATATTCTAACATAATTTAAAAAAAAAGAAAATATATTATATTTCCTATTCTTAAAATTCATGATATAATATTTAAGATATGTGTTCAAAATTTAAATTTATATTATAAATATTTAGGAGGAAGTTTTTAAATGATAGCAACTAGTAATCTAAGTATGAGATTTTCTGGTAGAAAGCTTTTCGAGGATGTAAACGTTAAATTTACTCCTGGAAACTGTTATGGACTTATTGGAGCTAACGGTGCTGGAAAATCAACATTTGTAAAAATACTTTCAGGGGATTTAGATCCTACTGAGGGAGAAGTAATCTTTGATAAAAATAAAAGAATGGCTGTTCTTAAACAGGATCACTTTGCTCACGAAGATGAGTCAGTTATAAACGTTGTTTTAATGGGACATACAAAGCTTTGGAAAATAATCGAAGAGAGAAATGAAATTTATGCTAAAAGTGAATTCTCTGATGAAGATGGTATGAGAGCTGCTGAACTTGAAGGAGAGTTCGCTGAATTAAATGGATGGGAAGCTGAAACTGAAGCTGAGATGCTTTTAACAGGTCTTGGAATAACAGCTGACTTACATTATAAATTAATGAGAGAATTAAGCGAGCCTGATAAAGTTAAAGTTTTACTAGCTCAAGCTTTATTTGGAAATCCTGATGTTCTATTACTTGACGAGCCTACAAACGGACTTGATATTCAAGCTATAGCTTGGCTTGAGGAGTTCTTAATGAATTTAGAAGACACTACTGTTATTGTTGTATCTCACGATAGACACTTCTTAAATAAAGTTTGTACTCACATAGCTGATATCGACTATGGAAAAGTTAAGATGTATGTTGGAAACTACGATTTCTGGTACGAGTCTAACCAATTAATGCAAACATTAATAAATAATAAAAATAAAAAATTAGATCAAAAAAGACAAGAGCTTCAAGAGTTCATTGCTAGATTCAGTGCTAACGCATCTAAATCAAAACAAGCAACTTCTAGAAAGAAACAACTTGAGAAATTACAACTTGAAGATATGCAAATATCTAATAGAAAGTACCCATTTGTTGAATTCAAACCTGAAAGAGATGCTGGAAACAATCTTCTTAAAGTTGAAAATCTTACAAAAGTTATCGATGGAGTTAAGATTTTAGATAACGTATCATTTACAATAAATACAAATGATAAAGTTGTATTTATTTCTCAAAACGATATTGTTAAAACAACTCTATTCTCTATATTATCTGGTGAAATGGAAGCAGATAGCGGAACTTATACATGGGGAGTTACAACTACTCAAGCATATATGCCAAAAGATAACTCTGCATTCTTTGAGAACTGTGATTTAGATTTAATTGATTGGTTAAGACAATATTCTCCTGATCAACATGATGCTTTTGTTAGAGGATTCTTAGGAAGAATGTTATTCTCTGGAGAAGAGGCTACTAAAAAGGCTAAAGTTCTTTCTGGAGGAGAAAAAGTTAGATGTATGTTATCAAGAATGATGCTTACTAATGCAAATGTTTTAATCTTTGATAACCCTACTGACCACTTAGACCTTGAGTCAATCACATCTCTTAACAAAGCTTTAACTAATTTTAAAGGAACTATATTATTTGGAGCTCATGACCATGAGTTTATCCAAACTGTAGCTAATAGAATAATTGAAATAACTCCAAGTGGAATTGTTGATAAGTTAATGGAATATGACGATTATATCGCTGATGAAGAGTTACAAGCTAAAATTAAAGATATGTACAATGTATAATTAACAAATATAAAAAGCAGAGGTCTTCCTCTGCTTTTATTTCAATTAAGGGGGCTTTTATGTTAGAACTTTTTCTTACTTTTTTTAAGATTGGAATGTTTACCTTTGGAGGTGGATATGCTATGATTCCGCTTATAGAGCGAGAAATGATTTATGGAAAAAAATGGATTGATAAAGATGAACTTCTTGAAATAATCTCTATTTCACAAATGACACCAGGTCCTATTGCTATTAATGCTGCTACTTTTATTGGAAAAAAACGTATGGGTGTTTTAGGTTCTATTGCTGCTACTTTAGGAGTTGTTGGTCCTTCTCTTTTAGTTATAATTATAATTTCTGCATTTTTTGCTAAAAGTTTTCTAAATCCTACAATGCAAAAATTATTTATTGGTCTAAGAGCAGGAATTGCAGCACTTATTTTATCTTCTGTTATTAAGCTTTCTAAAAATACTCTAGTTGATAAATTAAGCTATTCTATATTTTTTATCTCTTTATTAAGTTTAGTTCTTTTTAATGTATCACCTATATTTCTAATTCTATTTTTTGGAATTGGTTGTATTTTATTTTTTACTATTAAGGGGGACAGATGATATACTTTATACTTTTTTATGAATTTTTTAAAATAGGACTTTTCTCTTTTGGTGGTGGATTAGCAATGCTTCCTCTTATGCAAGATGTGGTTTTTAGACAAAATTGGTTAACAGAACAACAATTTTTAGATATTATTGCAATATCTCAAGTTACACCTGGTCCTATTGCCATTAATACAGCTACTTTTGTTGGACATCAAGTGGCTGGAATTCCTGGAGCTTTCGTGGCTACCTTTAGTTCAGCACTACCATCTTTTATAGTTATTTTAATCGTTGCTAGTATTTTTTATAAAATAAAAGATAATCCGAAGAAAGATCTATTCTTTAGAGGAGTAAAACCAGTTACTTTAGCACTTATATCTTTTGCTGGAATAATTATTGCTAAACCAACTTTTTTTGTAAGTGATTACTCTCAAGGAATCAAGGCAACTTTTATTTTTCTTATTGTTTTTTTAGGAACTAAATATATTTCTAAAATCAATCCTATAGTTATTTTATTACTGACATCTTTACTTGGTATTTTTATTTTTTAAATATATTTAATCTAACATCTTAGGAGGTCTCATGTTTTTTATTTATTTTATAACTGCTATTTGTGCTACAACTTTAGGATCTTTAGCTGGACTTGGTGGTGGGGTAATTATTAAGCCTGTTCTTGATGCTTTAGGAGATTATAATTTGAGTACAGTAGGCATTTTATCCTCTGTTACAGTTTTTTCCATGGCACTTGTTGCTACTGTAAAGCAATTTAGGGCTGGATTTAAAGCTGACTTTAACACAACTATTTTAGCTATTGGTTCTATTTTAGGGGGGGGGATTGGAAAAAAAGCTTTTGATATCTTTTTAACTTTTTTTAAAAATGAAAGTTTTGGAAAAGGAGTTCAAGCTTTAATATTAATAGCACTTTTAAGTTTAGTTTTATTTAAAAACTATCTTCCAAAATATAAAATTAAAAATATTTTTATTATATTCTTAGTTGGACTTCTTCTCGGTGCAATCGCTTCATTTCTTGGAATTGGAGGTGGACCAATTAATGTAGCTATTTTAGTTATGCTTTTTGCCTTTTCTACTAGAAACGCTGCTGTTAGTTCAGTATTTATAATTTTATTATCTCAGTTTTCAAAACTGTTTTTAATCTCTATTGGAAGTGGATTTTCTACTTATAATTTACAAATGCTACCTTTTATGGTTATCGGTGGTGTTCTTGGTGGATTTATCGGAGCTAAACTTAATCATCGTCTATCAAATGAATACATTGAAAAAATATTTAATATTTCTATTATTTTTATAATATTAGTAAATATTTTTAATGTTTACACAGCTTTTAATTAATACTTTATAAAATAAAAAAGATAGAGTTTTTTATCTCTATCTTTATTTATATATTTTTTTTATTTTCTCTTCTAACTTTGAGGGAATTACATATTCATCTTCACTTATTTTTTGAAGAGTATAATATGGTTTATTTTTATAATTTTTTCTTTCTCTTTCCTCTTGATAGATTTCTTCCTCAATATCATTTTCAAACTCTATATAATCACCTATATATTTATTTATAAGTCCTTTTATTTTTTTATTTTTCATATTAGAATTTTCTATTTCAGTTTCATTTCTCCATTTATGATTATCCTTATCGTAAACTGCAATATATGGTATCTTATATGCATTTAAAATTTTTATAAATTGAGGAATAATACTTTTACTTCCACATTCCACAATAGAGTAATTATAATTATAAATCCCTAATTTTTTAGCTAAGTAAGATAGTGCGATTTTATCTGTTTGTCCCTCTACTAATATTACTTTTTTAGCGAAAAACATCTCTCCCCTATCTGGATTTATCCAATAGTTCATATTAAAATTTTTTATTTCATCTCCATTTAAAAGTTTCCCCACATATTGATAAACTTTTATCTCGTTTTGTATCTTCTTTATCAAACAAATTGATTTATACTGCTTTAATCCCACAAAATAACTAGAGTGAGTTTCTATAACTATCTGGACTCCTATCTCTGATAATTTAATTAATAAAGAGTACATCTCTCTACTTCTTTGAGGACTTAGGTGTAATTCTGGTTCTTCAAACATAAAAAAAATAGTATCTAATTTTCCATTTAAATTATCTTTATATTTTTCAATATCATCCAAAATATTTTTTAAGAAACTAAATAGAACTTTTCTTTGTAAACTTTGAGATAAAAAATTATCTTTTAAATATTGGATTTTGCTCTCAAGTTCTTTTACGATTTTACTTTCATTATTTTCTAAAATAAAAATATGTCTCATTTGGCATAGAGCATCGTATACTCCTGTATCTCTAGAGGATATAACTACTCCATTTATTTTTAAAAGTTTTATTTTAACTTCATCTAATGTTAACTCTTTTTCTTTTCCGTGATTTAAAATAAAATATCTATTCTCTTCTCCTAATTTTCTTAATAATTTAAAAGTAGAAAATCCAGAACTTTTTTCAAAATATTTTATTTTTATCTCTATATCCATTTTTTCATTTTTAAAATCACTATTTTGAATCTCATATTTTCCCAAAATTGCGGATAAACTTTTTAAAATGCTAGTTTTACCTCTATTCGACTCTCCGATTAATATCAATAATTTTTCAAACTCAATATTCAAATAGGTAATATTTTGCCAATTTTTTATACTCAATCTTTTTATTTCCATTTTTTCACCTACTTTTATTTTGGTAGTTGCACCCTTTTAACTTTCATAGAGTATCCTAAAACTCCCCATGGATCAATTGATCCTTTCAAACTTAACGTATTATCATCAATTACTTTAGCTGAACCATAGTATTTTTTTCCATTCCAAGAGTCGTATATCCAGCCATCTTCTAATGAAGTTCCTTGTTTATTTAGCTTTAATCCTCCAACAACTTGTAAATTTATAACCTTTCTATTTCTTAAATTTGAATTAGGATTTTTTCTATCTACCTGTTCAATTCCTTCCATAGGATCCCCTTTGGGATAAGTTAAATCTTTTAACCATCTTACATATCCCACATACTCTTTATTTACTTTCTCAATTTGAATTATTACTTTTCCATCTGGCATCTCCCAATATCCAGTATATGGATCTTTAGAAAAAAGTTGACTAACTATGATTAAAAATAAAATTATAAAATATTTTCTCATCCTTCCTCCTTAATCTAAAATAGAGACATACTCTTTCAACCCTCTTAATTCAAACAGTTTCTTTAAAACTTTTTTAGCTTCTTTCTTATTAATTGGAAATTCATTATCTTCTAAAATTTTAAACCCATTATAAGCATTTTCTGATACTTTTTTTAAATATTCTTCTCTTACAACTTTTTCATCTTTCTCAGTATATAATATTACTGACTTTAAAAGATTTATTTTTCCACTTTCCTCATCCTCTTCCATATCAAAAAAATCATCTAAAGCTTGTAAAGCCATACCTATTTCAAATATTCCTTTAGAATACTCTTTTAATTTTATATTTTCTTCAATTGCTAGTGGTACTTCCAAACTTATTTTCAATAACTCTCCACCTATTCCACTATGTATTTTTTCTAAAATATACTTTTCATTTGGATATTCTAAATACTGAGATTTATCTCGTAAACTTTCACTCATAGCAATAAGATATATTT
>NZ_CAMQXC010000013.1 GCF_947038635.1 uncultured Cetobacterium sp.
ACAGTTACTCCTACAGTGCTATTCAAAGCTTCTATAGTTTCTGCTAATGTTTTTTTTGTTACCTCTTCTAAAGAATCTTCTAGATTTATATCACTGTGTATTTTATTTTTTGATGAACTTTTTTTATTTTCTAAATCTCTTTCTAATTGTAACTTAAATGCTATATATCCTGAAAATCCTATTTTTTTTATAAATTTAATAATTGAAGATTGACTTACCCCTATCTTTTTAGCTAACTCTGTCGAAGTAATCTCTCCTATTATATTTTTATTTTTAACAACATATGAAGCAATTATCTTCTCACTTTCAGACAAATTATTTTTCATACTTTTTATAATATTTTCAATCATAATTCCTCCTTTACAAACATATATTACATCATACAAACTATAAAATCAAGAATTTTTTATTTTATTTATTATATTTTATATAGAATATTTTATTCCTAGAATTAAATAAAAAAGTGGAGAAATACTTCTCCACAAAATTTTATTTTACTTTTTTTATTGTATCTACAACAGTACCATCTCTATACTCAACAACTGCAACTATTTCATCTTCAAACTCAATCTCATTCTCTTGTCCAGTCATATTTCTAGCTATCTCTCTTAACTCCTCTATTGTTTTTATTGGAAGTTTAGAATCTTTAAATTTTTCTAATAAATCTTTTCTTAAAGGATTTATAGCAATTCCTCTTTCAGTCACAAGAATATCAACTGTTTCACCTGGTGTAGTTAATGTTGTAACCTTATCTTTTACAACAGACATTCTAGAGTTAACAAGTTGCGATACTATTATACATAATTTTGAACCTGCTGCAGTATCTGAGTGACCACCTGATCCTCCCATTATAACTCCATTAGATCCTGTTGTTACATTTACATTGAAGTTTGTATCAATCTCTGTTGCCCCTAAAATAACAACATCTAATTTATTTACAACTGCTCCTTTATTGTTTGCATTGGCATACATTGATGCTGACATCGTTATATGTGCTGGATTTTCCTTAGCTGATTTTATAGCATCTAAATCAAAACATTGAACATCAAATAAAGCTTTGAATAACCCCTCTTTATACATATCAACAATATATCCTGTTATTCCTCCAGATGCAAAACTTCCACAAATCTCTTTTTGTTTCATTATATTTTTTAGCTGTGCTGCAACAGCCAAAGAGATTCCTCCCGCACCAGTTTGGAAACTCATACCATTTTTTAAATATCCAGATTCCTCAATAAATTTTGCTGTTAAATCTGCAACTTTTAATCCAATGGGATTTTTAGTTATTTGAGTTGTTCCTGATACAATTCCTTTTGGATCTCCTATTGCATCTACAACTAAAACATAGTCTACTAAAGTTTGATTTATTTCAATTGTTGTATTTGGATACTCAACTAAATTATCTGTTATAGCTACAACTATGTTTGCTAACTCTGCATCTGTATGAGCATATCCTAATGCTCCACAAGCTGATTTCCCATCTACACCATTTATATTTCCATATTCGTCACTTGTAGGAGCTGCCATGAATGCAATATCAATAGTTCTCTCTCCTGATTCAAATATTCTTGCTCTTCCACCATGTGTATGCATTATAGCCGGTCTTTCTAACTTTCCTTGAGATATAGCTTCAGCTACTGGCCCAGATATATATGCAGCATATATTTGAGTTACTACCTTTTCTTCTATCATTTTTACTAACCCTTTATGACAAGGAAATATAGAACTTGCTGCTATTGTTATATCTTTATATCCTCTTTTTGCAATCTCTTCCATTACCATATTTAAAACAAAATCTCCATTTCTTAAATGGTGATGAAATGATACTACCATTCCATCTTTCAATGGTAATTTATCCATTAATTTGTTTAAATCTGTATGTAATTTTGAATCTTGAGCAGATATAGTTTTAAATTTAAAATCCTTTTTTATTACTCCATCTTTATTTGAAAGATATCCTTTATATTGTTTTACTTCTCCATATCCTTCTATAAATTCAGGAATTTCTCTTCCTAAAATATTTTTCATTAGAACACCTCACCCTAAATTAATCTAATAATCCAATCATTTCAGCAATTTCTAAAGTTTGGATAGCTCTATTTATAATTGGAAGATCAACCATCTTTCCATCTAAAGAGAACACACCTAACCCTTCTTTTTCAGCTTCTTCTTTTGCTGTCATAACTCTTAAAGCATGATTTATCTCCTGCTTTGTTGGAGAATACACTTCATGAATTGTATCTATTTGTCTTGGATTTATAGCTAACTTCCCAGAGAATCCTAACATTTTAGCTTTTCTCGAATCTGCAGCTAATCCCTCATAATCATTTGTATCAGTAAAAGGTGTATCTATTGCATCTACTTTTAATGCTTTACAAGCATTTACTACCTTTGTTCTTGCATAAAACAACTCTTCTGAATCTTTAGTTCTTTTTACTGCTAAATCTGCAGCTAAATCTTCTCCACCTAATAAAACAGCTTGAATTCTATTAGAAGATTTTATTGTTTCATAAACTGTTTCTACTCCATAAGCTGTTTCTACTAACGCATGAACTTTTATAGTTCCTACTTCAAATCCTTCCTCTTTTTCGATTCTTTCTAACTCTTTTTCTAAAACTTCCATATCTTCTGGAGTAGCTTTTGGAAGTAGTATTGCATCTGGCTTTAATCTAGCCATCTTATCTATATCTGTCATTGCAAATGGAGATGATAATGGATTTATTCTTATTACAACTTCTGTTTCTCCATAATTCATCGTTCTCATAGCTTCTGTTACTAATATTCTTGCTGCATCTTTTTCTGTCAAAGCAACTGCATCTTCTAAATCAAATATTACTGAATCTGCTCCAAATGTATCTGCTGTTTGTAGCATTCCTGGATTATTTCCAGGCATAAATAACATTGTTCTTCTTAATTTCACACTAACACCTCACCTTAAAAGGAATATTTAACAACCTCTTTTAACAGCACCCTCAATTCTGGCTCTTATTGTATAATCTAAAGCTCCTTTATCTTGAGCTTTTACCAAAACTGAAGTAATTCCCATCTCTTTTAATTTCTCTTCAATAACCATCTTTATATGATTTCCAAACTGCTTTTCTACAACACTTTCTAATTCAATACTTATCCCATTTTCACTTGGAGTTAACATTATAAATATATCATTAGACTCTAATGTTCCACACTTAGCGGGTTTATTTATTGTCATTCTATTCACCTCTTAGAATTTTCTATAAAATTAAAGGAAAAGGTAGGAGACCCCCACCTTTTCCCAGAATTAAAAGTCTATTACTTTCTTCTGTTTACTAAAGCTTCTACTCTGCTCATTTCATTAAATACAATCATGTATCCTTCGTCAACACCCATTCCTGGTTTTGCTAAAACTTGAAGAGCTCCACATGCCATAGCTATGTTAGTAGTAACTTCAGCCGATCTGTTAGTCTCGTTACAAGTTCCTCCACAGTAAGAACCAATTCCTACTTTGTTACAGTAAAGAATTGCATCTGCTATGTTATTTACTCCTCCTAAATCTGGAGTTTTTATTTGAACTACGTGTCCAGCTTTAGCATCAGCAAAAGCTGCGATATCCTCATAAGTGTTACACCACTCATCAGCAACTAACTCGATTCCCATATTTCTTCTATCTACTTCAGCTGTTAATGCTGCTAAAGCTTCAATTTGCTTATCTCTATCCTCTACGTCCATAGGACCTTCAATTCTTAATTTAAATGGTTTTGCTGCATCTACTAACG
The DNA here is from genome assembly GCF_947038635.1 of uncultured Cetobacterium sp. GTDB lineage: Bacteria > Fusobacteriota > Fusobacteriia > Fusobacteriales > Fusobacteriaceae > Cetobacterium_A. Next base: position 3,753 of record NZ_CAMQXC010000013.1, read on the forward strand.
TTTGTAAATAGTCTGCCATTTTTGTTGTATCTCCATCAAATGCTGCTCCAATTGTTCCATATACATCTATGTGTAAAATAGGAGTGTAGTCTTCTGAATCTCTTAAGTGGATTATTCTATCTCTTAACCATCCAACATACTCAAGTAATAACTCTCCATTTTTACCTAATTTTGTTTCTACATGATTTATTAAAGCATGTGGTAAAACATCAGCAGATTTTATAATCATTTTGTCTGCATTCTCGTATCTGTTATCTCCTGATTGAGTGAATATAGGTCTTTTTGAAATTTCTAAACCTGTATTATAGTCTTTTTGAATAACTTCAGCCATAGTTACTTTTCTAGCTTTTGCTACAGCATCTAATAAAGCTTGAGTAATTCCATATCTTATAGCAGTATGTAATCTTTTTCCATCTAATAACATTCCATCAAACTCTTCAGCTAATGATTTGAAGTTCTCTAACTCTTTTCCAATTAACTTTGGAGCGATTTCTTTTTCAATTACTGGAATAAAATCTTTAGCAAGGAATAATGGGTCTCTTCCTCCCGCACCAGAATATTGTACTGCTGCACAATCTCCAAATGCTACTTGACCATCTTCTAATATTAATTGTACAGAGATTGCTTCTCCAGCTTGTCTAATTGAAGTAAATCCTTCTGTTACTGGCTCTCCTACATAAGCAAATCCATCATGTCCTGCTCCTTTTTTTATAGCTCTTTGGTCATCAAAGTAAAAACCTGTTTTTCCTGCTGAACATACTACATCAACTATTCTCATTTTAATTCCTCCTGATTTTTACGAGGGAGATCTCTCTCCCTAACTTTTATAATAAATCAAATTTTAAATAATATTTTTATTCTTATAGAAATTATTTTGTTGCTGGTCTTCCAATTAATGTTCCTTTTCCTACAGCAAATATATCATCTACTGTCATTTGGAAACTTATTTCTCTTCCTTCAAAATCTGCTCTTTCTTGTAATTTAGCAGTATGGAAAGCTTTTATATCCTCTGATAAAGGTAAGTTTCCTGCATTTAAATATCTGATCATTCCATTATTATCTCTTGCTGGTAACATTTTTCCTGCATTGTACTTTGATGGTGCAAATGGAATATCTAAAACTCCTTGCTCAAATGCTTTAACAGTTCCTACTGCTAAATCTCCTTTTCCTAATTCAAGTACTTTATCGATAATTTGCTTAACTTCTCTTTTTATCATATCTTTTTCAAATTGAACTTCTTCAGAGTTTGGCAAGTTTTGTCCTCTTAATAAGTTTAATACCATTTTTGTTGCTCTGATTCCCATTGCGTTAGCTTCTTTTGTTGGTACTCCAATAGCCTCGTGAGGTGTTTTTACGATAACTTTTGTTGCTCCTGCTAATGCTGCTGCTGATGCTCCATTTGAAATAACTCCAAAGGCTTTAGCTTCATCTTCAGGGAATCCTCCCATCCATTGGTGGAATACAGAAGTTAATTGCATATTTTCATAACCGAACTCTTTACAGTACTCCTCAGCTTGCTCCATCATAGATCTTACTGCAGCAACGTCTTGTACTAAGTTTCCACATTGTCCATATCCTAAAGTGATATTTTTAACTCCTTGCTCAGCAGCTAGTAAACACTCAATGATTTGAACAGCATTTGAAATTGATGGTGGAACTAATGTTCCTGTTAGTGGTCCAAATGGTTCTCTATTGATAGAAACTCCTTGCTCTTCGTACCATCCAACTAATCTATCACAATATTGCCAATCTCTTATTGTTTGCTCTAAACTTACTGATTTTGCGTAAGGAATGTTATAAGATATTCCTCCACCCTCGTTTGATGTATATCCAGCAGCTAGCATTATCTCTGATAATAATCTAGCATCTGGAGTTCCATGTCTTAATTGTAAAGGTAAGTTTACTGCTTCTACAACTTCTCTACAACCTTTAACTCCATGGTTTACACCTGGGAATCCATTTAATAATGATCTTCCTGCTTTTTTAGACTCTTCAATTCCTTTTTCACAGTTCTCATATTTATTTTGTCTTGTGTAAGAATCTATTGTAGATGGTAATAAATCAGCTCCACCCTCTTTATCTAAGAAATTTAATAACTCAATATGTTGCTCAATTAAAGCAACTCCCGCTCTTGGTTGAGCTAAAGTTATATTTTTTACTTTTGCATCTATTAATTTTTTAGCGAAGTTTTTGTGCTCAGGTAAAGCTTTGTGATAAGCTACAGCTTCCTCTAAATTTACATCCGCCCCTGTTGGCCACTGCTTTAAAACCTCTTCTCTTATTTTAAAGAACTCTTCATCGGTCCATTTTTTAAATTTTAAATTCATTGATCAGATTCCTCCTCAAAACTTATACTTCAATCAGATATTTTTTCATTATTTTTATCGCTAAATCCGGCTCTTTTTGAGCTAATAATCCCATAGATGATAGAATATATGTCTTATCTACCATAAATTTTGGGTTTTCTGGTTTTAAATATATCGGTTCTGCTGGATTAAATTTTCCAGCCTCTAAAATCCCTCTTGGATTCTCACTATGAACGATAACTCCCCCAGTTCCTATTATATAAGGTGCATTTAAAAGATCTTTACCACTTTGATTAAACATTGTTCCCATAGGTGTATATATACACTCTAAAACTCCACAATGTCTAGTCATTGATAGCTCTGTTGCAACTTTAGCCATTGCTTCATCAAACAAAATTTCTTCTTTTGATTGAGGAACCATTTTTATATGATCATGTCTATAGCTACAGTGACCTTTTACATCCCATTTTTTATCTACATCATTTAAATAATTTCTTATTTTTCTAGTTCCAGCTGCTTCCAATAAAGAGATTGCCGAATATCTCATCCCTAAATCTCCCTCAACAGTTCTTTTAGCAACAGGATCTTCTAATCCTTTTAAGAGAACACCAGGTTTTGATGGATCACCTTTTCCTATAGAATGAATATCTGTAGTCGCTCCACCAATATCAACTATAATTAAATCTCCAATTCCATCTTCTTCGTCTGTTCCTTCTGATAGTACTTCTGCTGCTTTTAATACTGCTGCTGGAGTAGGCATTAATATTCCACTAATAAAACTTTCAGCCTTCTTCATTCCTTTTGCTTCTATTATCTTATTCATGAATACTTTTCTTATTTCTTCACGAGCTGGCTCAACATTAAGCTTATTTATTTTTGGCATAACATTGTCAGCCATATAATAATCTAATCCTGCTTCAGAAAAAATTCTTTCTATTTCGTCTGATGCTGCTTTATTTCCTGCTACAATAATTGGCTTTCTTATATCATGCTCAACTATTAATCTAGCATTATGTATTATACACTCTTTGTTTCCACCGTCAGTTCCACCAGCTAAAAGAATTATATCTATTGGAGAGTTTTTAATCTCTTCCATCTCACGAGAGTTTAATTCATATGAGTATGTTTTCATAACTCTTGCCCCTGCTCCTAAAGCTGCTTTTTTCGCTGCTTCAGCTGTCAGTTCTGGAACTAATCCGATTGCAACCATTTTCAATCCACCAGCTGCTGATGAACATGCTATTTTGTCCACAAATTCAACTTGTGATATCGGAATTTCTTTCTCAATCTCTTTTACAAGTTTCTCATAAGCTTTATCAAAACCAATCATTATATCATCTTCTACAGTTGTTATATCTTTAGCAGTTGCTAGAATTCTTTCTCCTACTAAATCTATCGCTGTTAACTTTGTATATGTACTACCAAAGTCAATAGTTAGATAACATTTCATAGAAATCATCTCTTTTCTTTAAGTTTATTAGATTTGGATAATTAAATTCCTAAATCTGATTTTAAATCTTCTGTTGTTAATTCAATTGGAGTTCCTGGTCTATAAACTCTATTGAATCCCATAGCTTTAAATCTAGATTCTACATCTGACCAATCTTGTTTTCCAACAACAATGTTTCCTCCAACATAAAGTAAGATATCTTTTAATCCAGCTTCTTCACACTTTTCTCTCATCCCTTGACAGTCTAATTCACCATGTCCATATAAAGATGATACGATTATTGCATCAGCCTTTGTTTCTACTGCAGCATTAATGAAATCAATTTGTGGAGATAAAACTCCTATATTGATTACTTCAAATCCATTGCTCTCTAATACGTGGTGTATAATTTTATTTCCTACTGCATGACAGTCAGAACCAATTACACCAATTACTACTTTCTTTCCATTTTTCATTGAAAATAACACCTCACTATTTTTTTTCCTATAAAAAACAAACTTTTATAATATATTTTATACACTACGTTTTAAAAAAACACAATAGAAATAATAAATTTATATCATTGATTTTTCAACTATTTATAAAATATATTATAACTATTCGCTTCTTATCTATGTATTTTATTTTTTTCCTACATTAATATATCTATCTATATCGAATCGTATGATTTCATTGATTTTTTTTTATATTTATGCTATACTCTAAATGGATAATTTATACTAGAGCTGACAAGAGTGGGGAAATCCCACTCTTTCTTTATAGTTTTTATTTGGAAAGAGGTGAATTTTTATGATAAAACTTGATAAAAGAGAGATGGAAGAAACTCTTTTAAAAATAGAAAAAGTTGTTATTCCAGCTATCGAAAAAAGAGAAGTTGATTTAGTTGACTTAGAATATATTCAAGAAGGTGGATATTTATACGTACGTATTTTTATAGAGAAACCTGAAGGTGATATTACTCTTGAAGATTGCGGTGCTCTTAGCAACGATATTGATGAAGCTATTGATGCTTTAATTCCTCATAAGTTCTTTTTAGAGGTTTCTTCTCCAGGAGTTGAAAGACCTTTAAAGAAAGAGTCTGACTTTGTTAGATTTAATGGTGAGAAAATTAAGGTTAGTTTAAAGCATAAGCTTAATGATAACAAGAATTTTGAAGGTATTATTGAAGATTTTAAAGATGAAACACTTTTCTTAAATATAAAAGGTGAAACTCTTGAAATACCTTTTAAAGAGATTAAAAAAGCAAATATTGTCTTTGATTTTAGTGATATTTAATTATTTATTTAGTTATAGTTAGGAGGAAAACCCATTATGAAAAGTAAAGATGGAAAAATCTTTTTAGAAGCTCTTGAGCAGCTTGAAAAAGAAAAAGGAATAAACAAAGAGAGTCTTCTTGAAGCAGTAGAGCAAGCTATGTTAGCAGCTTATAAGAAGCACTATGGTGAAGAAGAAAACGTTGAGGTAGAAATCAATAGATCAACAGGTGAAGTAAAAGTTTTTGAAATAAAAACTGTTGTTACTGCTGAAGATTTATACGATGCTGCTCTTGAAGTTTCAGTTGAGGATGCTGTTGAAGCTGGTCACAAAAGAGTTAAAGTTGGAGACGTTATCAAACTTGAAGTTAATTGTGAAGAGTTCAGAAGAAATGCAATACAAAATGGTAAGCAAATTGTTATTCAGAAAGTTAGAGAAGCTGAAAGACAAAATATTTTTGATAAATTCAAAGTTAAAGAGCATGATATTATCACTGGTATTATCAGAAGAATCGACGAAAAAAGAAATATTTTCATAGAATTCGATGGATGCGAAGCTATTTTAACAACTGCTGAGCAATCTCCAGCAGATGTTTACAGAGTTGGTGAAAGAATAAAGGTTTATGTTGCTGAAGTTGAAAAAACAAATAAATTCCCTAAAATAGTAATCTCTAGAAAAAATGAAGGATTGCTTAAGAAGTTATTTGAGCTAGAAATCCCAGAAATTGCAGATGGTGTTATCGAAATTAAATCAGTTGCTAGAGAAGCTGGATCTAGAGCTAAAGTTGCTGTTTACTCAGCTGATGAAAATATCGACACTGTTGGAGCATGTATTGGACAAAAAGGATTAAGAATTAGAAATATTGTTAATGAATTAAATGGTGAAAAAATTGATATCGTTGTTTGGAAAGAAGATGTTGAAGAGTTCGTATCAGCTGTTCTTAGCCCAGCTAAAGTTATCAGTGTTGAGGTTCTTGAAGAAGGAAGTACAGCTAGAGTTTTAGTTGAAAATTCTCAGCTTTCTTTAGCTATTGGTAAAAATGGACAAAACGCAAGACTTGCTGCTAAATTAACTGGTATGAGAGTAGATATTAAAACTGTTGATTCTTTCAAAGCAGAGACAGAAAATAATACTGTTGATTTAGATGAGGAAGAAAATGCTTAATCATACACCTGAAAGAACTTGTGTAGTTTGTAGAGAAAAAAAGAATAAAAGCGAACTTTTTAGAATCGCAAAAATTAGTGAAAACAACTATTCATTTGATGAAAAGCAAAAACTTCAAGCTAGAGCAATCTATGTTTGTAAAACTCATGAATGTATTAAAAGAATTTCAAAAAATAAAAAATATAGCCTAAAAATAGAAGATTTGCTTACTATGGTAAATCTTCTTAAGAAACAATCTAAAGATTACTTAAATATTTTAAAGGCAATGAAAAACTCTGAACATCTAACTTTCGGTATCAATATGGTTATGGAAGACATTCAACATATCCATTTCCTAATAATCGCTGAGGATATTAGTGAAAAAAATGATAAAAAAATAATTGCAAAAGCTAAGGAGTTTAATATTCCTTATGCTCACTTTGGGGATAAAGCACAACTTGGTGATATATTCAATAAAGATGAAATCAACGTGATTGCTATAAAAAATAAAAAAGTTGCAAGGGGATTGATAGATTAGGCTATTTGGAGGTGTCTAGATTTTATGAAAATAAGAGTACACGAATTAGCTAGGAAATATGGTTTTGGAAACAAAGAGTTTTTGGATATTTTAAACAATATTGGAATTGATGTACACTCACATCTAGCTGGATTAACTGATGAGCAAGAAAAAATTGCCACAGATTATTTTGCTAAAAAAAATGATGATGTTGTTTCTAACAATGTTTATATAGAGGAGGAAACAATGAAAAAAAATATGGAAATTAATAATGTAGACGATTTTGTAGAGGAGAATCAGCCTACAAAGAAAAGCAAAAATAAAAACAAAAATAAAACTAATGATGAGAACTCTAAAGATGAGGGAAAATCAAAAAAAAGAAAAAAAGGAAGAAGAGCAGACTTCGTTGTAAAGAAAGCTGAGCAAGGTCCTGAAATTATCGAAGAAGATGGAATGAAAATTATCAAAATTAGAGGAGAGATTACTTTAGGTGATTTTGCTGATAGACTTGGAATTGGAAGTTCAGAACTTATAAAAAAATTATTCTTAAAAGGTCAAATGTTAACTATCAATAGTCCAATCTCTTTTGAATTAGCAGAAGAGTTAGCTGTAGATTATGATGCTTTAGTTGAGGAAGAAGAAGAAATCGAATTAGATTTTGGAGATAAATTCGCCCTTGAAATTACAGATAAACCTGAAGATCTTATTGAAAGAGCTCCTGTTATTACAATCATGGGACACGTTGACCACGGAAAAACATCTTTACTTGATGCTATAAGAACAACATCTGTAGCTTCAGGAGAAGCTGGAGGAATTACACAAAAGATTGGAGCTTACCAAATTGATAAAGCTGGTAAAAAAATAACTTTCGTTGATACTCCTGGACACGAGGCATTTACTGATATGAGAGCTAGAGGAGCACAAGTTACTGATATCGCAATTCTTGTAGTTGCTGCTGATGATGGTGTTATGCCTCAAACAATAGAAGCTTTATCTCACGCTAAGGCTGCTAATGTACCAATTATTGTTGCTATTAACAAAATTGATAAACCAGAAGCTAACCCTATGAGAGTAAAACAAGAATTAATGGAACATGGACTAGTTTCAGTTGAGTGGGGAGGAGATACTGAGTTTGTTGAAGTATCTGCTAAAGCTAGAATGAACTTAGATACTCTTTTAGATACAATCTTAATTACTTCTGAGATTTTAGAATTAAAAGCTAACCCTAAGAAAAGAGCTAAAGGTATTGTTTTAGAATCTAGATTAGATCCTAAAGTTGGGCCTATTGCTGACGTTTTAATTCAAGAGGGAACTTTAAAAATTGGAGAAGTTATCGTTGCTGGAGAATCTATGGGTAAAGTTAGAGCTCTTGTTAATGATTTAGGAACTAAAGTTCAATCTGCTACAGTTTCTCAACCAATTGAAATTATTGGATTTAATGATGTTCCATCTGCTGGAGATACATTCTATGTTATCCAAAATGAGCAACACGCTAAGAGAATTGTTGAAGAAATGGCAAAAGAAAGAAAAATTGCTGAGGTTAGTAGAAAATCTATCTCTCTAGAAACTCTATCTCAACAAATGGATAACGCTAACATAAAGGAATTAAACTTAATTTTAAGAGCAGATTCTAGAGGATCAGTTGAAGCTTTAAGAGATTCATTATTAAAACTTTCTCATGAAGAAGTTTTAGTTAACATTATTCAAGCTGCATCTGGAGCTATTACAGAGAGTGACGTTAAACTTGCTGAAGCATCAAATGCAATTATAATTGGATTTAATGTTAGACCAACTACAAACGCTTTAAAAGAAGCAGATTCTAACGGTGTTGAAATTAGAACTTCAAACATCATTTATCATATCACTGAGGATATCGAAAAAGCTCTAACAGGTATGCTTGATCCTGAGTTTAAAGAGATGTACTCTGGAAGAATTGAAATTAAAAAAGTATTCAAAGTTTCTAAAGTTGGAAACGTTGCTGGATGTGTTGTTGTTGATGGTAAAGTTAGAAAAGATTCAAACATCAGAATATTAAGAAATGGTGTTATTGTTTATGAAGGAAAATTAAATACACTTAAGAGATACAAGGATGACGCTAAAGAAGTGGTTGCTGGTCAAGAGTGTGGTTTAGGAATAGAAAACTTTAACGATATCAAAGAAGGAGATATTGTTGAGGCATTTGACATTATTGAAGTTAAAAGAACTTTAAAGTAAAAGTGGGTGATTTATTATGAATAAAAAAAGATTAGCTGCAATAGAAAAAGAGGTTTCTAGAGTTGTTTCTAAATGTCTTTTCGAAGAGGTTAAAAATCCAAAATTAAAAAAAGCTATGGTTTCTATTACTAGTGTTAGAGTTACTGAAGATTTAAAATTTGCAGATTTATTCTTTAGCATTATGCCAATAGCTGGACAAACTGTTAATAAAAATGAAGTTTTAGAAGGATTAAATGAAATTAAAGGTTTTCTTAGAAAAAGAGTATCTGAAGAACTAGCCTTAAGATATACTCCTGAAATGAGAATAAAACTGGATGATACTATAGAACACGCTATTAAAATCTCCCAGTTACTTGATAGCTTAAAAGGATAATTTTATGCACTGGGAATATAAAACAGTATCTGAAAATCTTATTGAAACTAAGGCTAGTCAATGGAATGTTTCTAAATTTTTAGCTACTTTACTTTTAAAGAAAGGCTTTTTAGAAAAAGATGAAGTAGATAATTTTCTTAATCCATCTATAAATAAATTTAGAAATCCTTTTGATTTTGAAATGATGGATAGTGTTGTAGAAAAAATAGTTTCAGCTAAAAATAATGAAGAAAAGTTATTTATTTACGGAGACTATGATGTCGATGGAATAACTGCTGCCATCTTCCTTGTATTAGCTTTTAGAGAGATTGGAATTGATATTGATTACTATATTCCTAATAGAATGGATGAAGGATATGGTCTTGATAAAAAGACCATTGACTATATCCATAAAAATTCTGGAAAACTAGTAATTACTGTAGATACAGGAGTTAACTCCTATGAGGATGTAGAGTATGCTCGTACTCTAGGAATTGAAGTTATTGTTACTGATCATCATAAAAGTGTAAAAGATGAAGAAGAGGATAATATCCTCTTCATTAATCCTAAACTTAGTGATAATTATAAATTTAAATTCTTGGCTGGAGCCGGAGTAGCTTTAAAAGTTGCTCAAGGAGTTTATTCTTATCTAAATGAAGATTTCTCTAAATTATATCAATTCATGGATGTTATTATGATAGGAACCGTTGCTGATGTAGTTCCTATGTTTGACGAAAATAGAATTATTATAAGCAGAGGTTTAGAAACTCTTAAAAATACAAAAATTAAGGGTCTAGTTTATCTCATGAAATATCTAAAGCTTTATAATAAAGATATTAGTACAACAGATATCAGTTATTTTGTTTCTCCTCTTATAAACTCTTTAGGAAGACTTGGAAATTCTAAATTAGGTGCTGATTTCTTTATGAAAACAGATGATTTTGAAATCTACAATATTATTGAAGAGATGAAAAAAGCTAATAAGCAAAGAAGAGAACTTGAAAGAATGATATTTGATGAAGCAAACAAAATGATTCAACAAAAAAATGATCCAAATAATTTAAAATATATTTTTGTTGCATCAGAGCGATGGCATCCTGGAGTTATTGGTGTGGTTGCTTCTAGGTTAAGTGTAAAATATAATTTACCTGTCGCTATGATCTCATTAAAAGATGGTATTGCTAAAGCTTCATGTAGAAGTATTCCTGGTGTAAATATTTTCAATATTTTAAAACTTATTGAGAATAAATTAATACGTTTTGGTGGTCATGACTTGGCTGCTGGATTTATAGCTGATGAAAAAAATCTTCCTGAAATAGAACTTTTATTTCAAAGAGAGATTCAAGTTCATGAGCACAATATAAATCAACCTAAGTTTTTAGAAATCGATTTAGAGTTATCTGTCGATAAAATAAATAAAAATCATATTAATGATATAAAAAAATTAGGTCCCTTTGGCCTTGAAAATAAACATCCCTATTTTCTTGATAGAGGAGTTAAAATTATAGATACAAAGTTTTTCGGTATTGAAAATAGACATTTCAATGGATTTTTATTAAAAAATGGAAAATCTTACCCTCTTGTGGCTTTTGATTTAAGTTCAAAGCTACATAAAAATAATAAGGATATGCTCTATGACATCATTTACTATCCTGAAAAAATTATTAACAAAGGGGAAGAATTTTATCAATTTCGTTTAAAAGATCTTAAATCTCATAAGATTTGAGATATTAATACATAAATACTTTAAGGAGGAAATGATGAAACACGAATTAAAAAAAATCGAACATTCAGCAGTTGAGATTACATTAACTTTAACAGCTGAAGAGTTATCACCAATTAAATCAGAGGTTATTAAAACTTTAGCTACTAAAGTAGAGGTTCCTGGATTTAGAAAAGGACATGCACCATTAAACAAAGTTGAAGCTGCTTTTGCTGATGCAATAAAAGAAGAGGTTGTTGATTCTGTTCTTAAAGCAAACTTTGAAAAAATCGTTGCTGAAGAAAAAATCGCTCCAGTAAGTTTCATTTACGATCTTGTTGCTAACATGAAAGATTCTCTTGAAATAACATTTAAAGTTGATGTTTATCCTGAAATTACTTTAGGAGAATACAAAGGTTTAGAGGTTGAAAAAGAAACTTTCCAAATGACTGATGATCTTTTAGATAAAGAAATTGAAAACATGTTAAATGCTAAATCTAAATTAGATGATGCTCCAGAAGGACACAAAGCTGAAATGGGAAATACTGTAGATCTTGCTTTTGAAGGATTTATCGACGGTGTTCCATTTGAAGGTGGAAAAGCTGATTCTCACCAATTAAAATTAGGATCAAAAATGTTTATTGATACATTTGAAGATCAATTAGTTGGATATACAGTAGGACAAGAGGGAGAAATCAATGTAACTTTCCCTGCTGAGTATCATGCTGAAGCATTAGCTGGAAAACCTGCTACATTTAAAGTAAAAATAAACTCTATCAAAACTTTAGCTAAGCCAGAGTTAACTGAAGAATTTGCAAAAGAAGCTGGATTTGAGTCTGTTGAAGATTTAAAAGCTAAGAAAACTGCTGAAATTACAGCTAGAGAAGAAGCTAGAATTCAAAATAACTTTGTTGGAAAATTAATCCAAAAAGTTGTTGCTGATTCAAAAGTTGATGTACCTAAATCTATGGTAGTTAGAGAAGTAGAAAATAGAATGGCTGAAATGAACCAACAATTAGCTATGCAAGGAATGGATCTTGATCAATACTTAAAAATGACTGGTATGACTAAAGAGCAAGCTTTCAACCAAATAGCTCCTATGGCTCATAACAAAGTTCAAGTTGATTTAGTTTTAGAAGCTATAGCTAAAGCTGAAAACTTAGAGATTACTGCTGAAGAGTTAAATACTAAAGTTGAAGAAATTGCTAAAATGTACGGTATGACTAAAGAGCAATTAGAGGCTGAATTAAATAAAAATTCTAACCTTGATGAATTCAACCACAGCTTAAAAACAGAGAGCTTAGCTCAAAAAGCTGTTGAAGTTATTGTTAATAACGCAAAATAATAAAAAAATATGTATTGAGTAGAGTTTTATCTCTACTCAATACTGCTTTAATAAAAAATTAGTGTTAAATACCTAAATTTTTTTAAGTATTTAACTTTAAATTTTTAAAGCAAGTTTTTAAAGGAGGGAAAAAAATGTACAGTCCAACAGTTATTGAAAACACAGGAAAAGGTGAAAGAGCCTATGACATCTACTCAAGACTTCTTAAGGATAGAATCATATTCTTAGGTAGTGAGATTGATGATCAAATAGCTAATGCAATTGTTGCTCAACTCCTATTTTTAGAAGCTGAAGATCCCAATAAAGATATAATTATGTATATAAATAGTCCTGGAGGTGTTATCACTTCTGGTATGGCAATCTATGACACTATGAATTACATTAAACCTGATGTACAAACAGTTTGTATTGGACAAGCTGCAAGTATGGGTGCTCTATTACTTTCTGCTGGGGCTAAAGGAAAAAGATATTCACTTGAAAACTCTAGAATTATGATTCACCAACCACTTGGTGGAGCTAAAGGGCAAGCTACAGATATTGAAATTCAAGCTAAAGAGATTTTAAGAATGAAGGATTTAACTTCTAAAATTTTAAGTAAAAATACAAATAAATCAGTTGATGAAATAATATCTGCAACTGAAAGAGATAATTTTATGAGCGCTGATGAAGCTAAAGAATTTGGTCTAATAGATCATGTTTTCGTTAGATAAGGAGGGAAGAGATGAACAAAAAAGAACATTGCTCGTTCTGTGGAAGAGGACAAGATGAAGTTTCAAAACTTTTCTCTGGTATTGATGGATCATTTATATGTGATGAGTGTATCGAAACATGTTTTGATATGCTTGGTTACGAAAATGATATTTACTATGGTGAAAAGCATTCTGAAAACTCTTCTAGTCATTCTTTAACAGGAATAAAGCTACCTACACCAAAAGAAATTAAAGAAAAACTTGATGAATATGTTATTGGTCAAGATGAAAGTAAGAAAGTTTTAGCTGTATCTGTTTACAATCACTATAAGAGAATAATGCATAAAGATCAAGGAAGTAAAGATGTTGAGTTACAAAAATCAAATGTACTTCTTATTGGTCCTACTGGCTCAGGTAAAACTCTTCTAGCACAAACTCTTGCAAGAACACTTCATGTTCCTTTTGCAATTGCTGATGCTACAACACTTACTGAAGCCGGATATGTCGGAGACGATGTTGAAAATGTTTTAGTTAGATTATTGCAAGCTGCTGATTATAATGTAGAAGCTGCTGAAAGAGGAATTATCTATATAGATGAAATAGATAAAATTGCAAGAAAATCTGAAAACGTTTCTATTACAAGAGATGTTTCCGGAGAAGGAGTTCAACAAGCTCTTTTAAAAATTATTGAAGGCACAAAATCTCAAGTTCCGCCACAGGGTGGAAGAAAACATCCAAACCAAGAACTTATAGAAATTGATACTACTAACATTTTATTTATAGTTGGTGGAGCATTTGAGGGAATGGAAAAAATTATTAAATCTAGAACTAATAAAAAAGTTCTTGGTTTCGGGGCTTCTCAAGATACTATTGAAGCTGAAAAAGAAATAGAGCTTTTAGGTAAAGTTCTTCCTGAAGATTTAGTTAAACAGGGAATAATTCCAGAGCTAGTTGGAAGACTTCCTGTTATTACAACACTATCTCCTTTAGATGAAACTGCACTTATAAAGATTTTATCTGAACCTAAAAACTCAATTGTAAAACAATATCAAAAATTCTTTGAAATGGAAAATGTTAGCCTTGAATTTGAAGATGAAGCTCTTAAAAAAATTGCCGCTTTAGCTTTAGATAGAAAAATCGGTGCAAGGGGTCTTAGATCTATTATTGAAAATATAATGACAGATTTAATGTTTGAGATTCCTTCAGATAAAACTATAAAAAAGGTTACAATTAATGCTGATTCAATTCAAGATTCAACAAAAGTTAAAATTGAACACTAAGGAGTGATTACTAATGAGTAGATTACCTTTTTTACCTACTAGGGAAATGGTACTTTTCCCAGGAACAGCATCTCCTCTTTATGTTGGAAGAGAAAGAAGCTTATTAACGATGAATTTTGCAATGAAAACAAAAAATAAATTAGTTCTTAGTCTACAAAAAAATTCTTTAGAAGAAAATCCTGTTCTTCCTGAAGGAGTTCATAAGATTGGAGTTCTAGCAAATATTGTACAATCTATTCCTTTACCTAATAAAAGTATAAAAGTTCTTATTGAAGTTGATAAAAGAGTTCTTATTGAAGATGTTATTGAAGAAGATGGTATTTTATTTGCTGAGTATAGCGTTATATCAGCAACAGAAGAGTCATCACCTGAATTAACAGCTTTAAAGAGAAAAGTTATCACTTTATTTGAAGAATATTCTACATTAACTAATCAAGTCAGTGCAGAATTAATGGTTCAGTTAAAGGGTCTTAGAAAAGCTGGAAAAATTTTCGATTCAATTGCCTTTAATTTAGAAATTGAAGAGAATTTAAAAGTAGAACTTTTAGAAATTTTAGATGTTAATATAAGAGGATATAGATTACTAGAAATTTTAAATGATGAAATAGAAATTGCTTCTATTGAACAAAAAGTAGACCAAAAAGTTAAAGAGAAAATTAACGAAAGTCAAAAAAGTTACTTTATAAGAGAGAAAATTAATACTCTTAGAGAAGAACTTGGAAAAACTGGTGGAGATGAAGAAACTGACGATCTTTATGATAAAGTTAAAAATTCTCCATTACCTGAAGATGCAAAACAAAAACTTGAAGCTGAGTTAAAAAAACTTGGAAAAATGGCACCATACTCTGCTGAAGCTACAGTTTCTAGAGCATATATTGAGTCAGTTTTAGAGCTTCCTTGGGGTGTTATTACTCCGGAAACTTTAGATTTAAAAATTGCTCATGATGTTTTAGAAAAAGATCATTATGGATTAAAAGATGTTAAAGATAGAATATTAGATTATTTAGCTGTTAAAAAATTAAATCCAAATATGAAGGGAACTATCCTTTGTTTAGCTGGACCTCCTGGAGTAGGTAAAACATCTTTAGCTAAGTCTGTCGCTGATTCTCTTGGTAGAAATTTTGTTAGAGTTTCTCTTGGTGGAGTTAGAGACGAAGCTGAAATAAGAGGTCATAGAAGAACATATATTGGATCTATGCCAGGAAGAATTATCAAAGCTATTAAAAATGCTGGTAGTGTTAATCCTGTTATTCTACTTGATGAAATCGATAAAATGTCTAGTGATTTTAAAGGAGATCCTGCTTCAGCTATGTTAGAAGTTCTAGACCCCGAGCAAAATAAGCACTTTGAAGATCACTATTTAGATATGCCTTTTGATTTATCTAAAGTTTTCTTTGTTGCCACTGCTAATGATTTAAGAAGTATTCCTGGACCTTTAAGAGATAGAATGGAGATTATCAATCTTTCTTCATATACAGAGTTTGAAAAATTACATATTGCTAATAATTATCTAATTAAGCAAGCTCAAAACGAAAATGGTCTAAATAATATAAAAATCAGTATAACTGATAAAGCTGTATTAAAAATAATCGATGAGTATACTAAAGAGGCTGGAGTTAGAAACTTAAAAAGAGAGATTTCATCTTTATTCAGAAAAGTAGCTAGAAAAGTTATTGATACAGAAGTTAAATCAGTTAGTATAAATGTAAAAAATCTTGAGTCTTATTTAGGTCACCCTAAATTTAGACCTGAAAAAATGAAAAAAGCAGTTTCAAAAGTTGGAGTAGTTAATGGTTTAGCTTGGACATCTGTTGGTGGAATGACTCTTGAAGTTCAAGGGGTTCAAATTCCAGGTAAAGGAAATCTTTCTCTAACTGGTACTCTTGGAAATGTTATGAAAGAATCTGCAATGGTTGCATTTACATATCTAAAAGCTAACCTTGATAAATTCCAAATTGATTCAACTGTTTTAGAGAAAAAAGATATACATCTTCATTTCCCAGAAGGAGCTACACCAAAAGATGGTCCATCTGCTGGTACTGCCATAACTACAACAATTCTATCTGTTTTAACAGGAAGAAAAGTTAAGCAAACATTTGCTATGACTGGTGAAATTACAATTACTGGTGAAGTTTTACCTGTTGGTGGAATTAAGGAAAAAGTTATTGGTGCTCATAGAGCGGGAATTAAAAATATAATTTTACCTGATGACAATAAAGTTGATGTTGAAGAAATTCCAGAGGAAGTAATGAAGGATATAAAAATATACTTTGCCTCAACATATGAAGATGTTGAAAAACTTGCTCTTGAAAAATAATGAAAAGAGGTAACACAATGAATATAAAACAAGCAGATTTTACTAAATCAGCTGTATTTGAAAAAGATTATCCTGAAGAGCTAAATCATATTGAATTTGCCTTTGTAGGAAGATCTAATGTTGGAAAATCATCTCTTATAAATAGTATTACAGGAAGAAATAAATTAGCTAAAACTAGTAAAACTCCAGGAAGAACTCAGTTAATTAACTATTTTCTAATCAACAAAGAATTTTTCTTTGTTGATTTACCTGGGTATGGTTTTGCTAAAGTTCCTAAGGAGATGAAAAAAGAATGGGGATTAACTATGGAAAGATACCTTGCTAGTCCTAGAAAAAAACTTGTTTTTGTTCTACTAGATATAAGAAGAATTCCTAGTGGTGAAGATCTTGAAATGCTTAATTGGTTAGATCATTATGGAACTCCATTTAAAATAATTTTTACAAAAATGGACAAAGTTTCTAATAATGATAAATTTAAAGCTTTAAAAGATATTAGAACAAAAATTGATTTCCATAATGATGACGTCTTCTTCCACTCATCATTAAACAATAACGGAAAAGAACAAATTTTAAATTATATTGAAAGTTGTTTAGAGGGAGAAATTGAATAGGAGGATTTAAAATGAACGAATTAGCAACTACTTATTCCCCTAATGAAATAGAGGGAAAATGGTATAAATATTGGGAGGAATCAAACTTTTTTGCAGCAACTTTAGATGATAGTAAACCAAACTACTCTATAGTTATTCCACCTCCAAATGTAACTGGTATATTACATATGGGACATATCCTTAATAACAGTATTCAAGATGTACTTGTTAGATATAAAAGAATGAGTGGATATAACACTCTTTGGATGCCTGGAACTGACCATGCTGGTATTGCAACTCAAAATAAAGTTGAAAGAAAATTGGCTGACGAAGGTTTAACTAAAGAGGATTTAGGTAGAGAAGAGTTTATTAAACAAGTTTGGGAATGGAAAGAGCAATATGGTAGTGTTATCACAACTCAGCTTAGAAAAATAGGAGCTTCTTTAGATTGGAAAAGAGAAAGATTCACAATGGATCAAGGTCTTTCTGAATCTGTTAAAGATATTTTCATCAAACTTTTCAATGATGGATTAATATATCAAGGTGAATATATGGTTAACTGGTGTCCTAGATGTGGTACTGCATTAGCTGATGATGAAGTTGATCATGAAGAAAAAGCTGGTTCACTATGGAATATTAAATACCCTGTTAAAGATTCTGATGAATTTTTAATTATAGCTACTACAAGACCTGAAACTATGCTTGCTGACGTGGCTATTGCAGTTAATCCAAATGATGAAAGATATTCTCATCTTGTTGGTAAAAATGTAGTTTTACCTCTTGTTGGAAGAGAAATTCCTGTTATTGCTGATGAATATGTTGACATAGAATTTGGAACTGGAGCTCTTAAAATAACTCTGATGATGAAGTTGATCATGAAGAAAAAGCTGGTTCACTATGGAATATTAAATACCCTGTTAAAGATTCTGATGAATTTTTAATTATAGCTACTACAAGACCTGAAACTATGCTTGCTGACGTGGCTATTGCAGTTAATCCAAATGATGAAAGATATTCTCATCTTGTTGGTAAAAATGTAGTTTTACCTCTTGTTGGAAGAGAAATTCCTGTTATTGCTGATGAATATGTTGACATAGAATTTGGAACTGGAGCTCTTAAAATAACTCCTGCTCATGATCCTAACGACTTTGCTTTAGGACAAAAGTTTAATCTACCTATCATCAATATGATGACTCCTGATGGAAAAGTTGTTAACGATTATCCTGCATATGCTGGAATGGATAGATTTGATGCTAGAAAGAAAATCGTTTCTGACTTAGAAGAGCAAGGATTACTTGTTAAGATTGAGTCTCACTCACACAATGTTGGAGGATGCTATAGATGTAACACTGTTGTTGAACCAAGAGTTTCAAAACAATGGTTTGTTAAAATGGAACCTCTAGCAGAAAAAGCTTTAGAAGTTGTTAGAAATGGAAAAGTAAAACTTATGCCTAAAAGATGGGAAAAAGTTTACTATAACTGGCTAGAGAATATTAGAGACTGGTGTATCTCTAGACAAATCTGGTGGGGACATAGAATACCTGCTTGGTATGGACCTGATATGCATATTTTTGTTGCTAAAACAGAAGAGGAAGCTTATACTCAAGCTAAAGCTCACTATGGTAAAGATGTTGAATTAACTCAAGAAACAGACGTTTTAGACACATGGTTCTCATCTGCTTTATGGCCATTCTCAACTTTAGGTTGGCCTGAAAAAACAGTTGAATTAGAAAAGTTCTACCCTACTTCTACATTAGTAACTGGTGCTGACATTTTATTCTTCTGGGTTGCTAGAATGGTAATGTTTGGTATGTATACTATGGACGATATTCCTTTTGAAAATGTTTATCTACATGGAATAGTTAGAGATGAAGTTGGTAGAAAAATGTCTAAATCATTAGGTAACTCACCAGATCCATTAAATTTAATTGGAGAATACGGTGCTGATGCTATTAGATTTACAATGATTTACAATACTTCTCAAGGTCAAGATGTTCATTTCTCTGAAAAATTAATAGAGATGGGTAGAAACTTTGCTAATAAAATCTGGAACGTTTCAAGATTTGTTCTTATGAACCTTGAAGATTTCGATATAAAATCATTTGATAAATCAAATGTTCAACTTGAATTAGTTGATGAGTGGATTTTCTCTAAATTAAATAAAACTTCTAAAGATGTTGCTGATAAATTAGAAAAATTCCAATTAGATGAAGCTGCTAAATCAATCTATGAGTTCTTAAGAGGAGACTTCTGTGACTGGTATGTTGAATTAGCTAAGGTTAGATTATATAACAAAGAGGAATCAGGAGTTAAATCTAGACAAACTGCTCAATATGTTCTATGGACAGTTTTAGAAGCTGGATTAAAACTTTTACATCCATTTATGCCATTTATTACTGAAGAAATTTGGCAAAAAATAAAAGTAAATGGAGAAACTATAATGCTTGCTGATTACCCAGTTTGTAATGATTCTCTTGTAAGCGATGATAAAGAAAAAGCTTTTGAATATATTCAAGGTTTAATCTCATCATTAAGAAATATTAGAGCAGAAAGAGGAATCTCTCCAGCTAAAGAAGCAAAAGTTGTTATCAGAACTTCTAACCCTACAGAATTAGAAACATTAAAAGCTAATGAGTTATTTATAACTAAACTTGCTAAAATTGAAGAATTAACTGTAGGAACTGATCTTGCTACTCCTGAACAAAGTGGATTCAGAGTAAATGGAAATTCTGAGGTATTCATGATTTTAACTGGTCTTCTAGATGTTGAAACAGAAATCAAAAAGATTAATGAGCAACTTGAAAAAGTTAAAAAAGATTTAGATAAGGTTAATGCTAAACTTTCTGATGAAAGATTTACATCTAAAGCTCCAGCTCATATCTTAGATAGAGAAAAAAGAATCCAAGAAGAGTTCCAAGATAAGTATGATAAACTAATGGAAAACTTAAAAAATTTCCAATAATAGTATCACTTTAAAGCTTTTTAAGTAGTAGGAATTTACTTCCTACTACTTTTTTTAAATAAATTGTATTCATTATGTTAAAATTATGCTAAAATAGAATGGTAACTATACATAATAATAATAGTTGGGAGTGATACAATTGGATTTACATTATTTAAGAATATTTTATGAGGTAGCTAAAGAAAAAAGTTTTACTAAAGCAGCTAATAAATTATACATAAATCAATCGGCGGTTTCGATACAAGTTAAAAAATTTGAGGAGATTTTAAACTCTAAACTTTTTGATAGAAGTTCTAAGAAGATAAAATTAACTTACACTGGGGAAGCTCTTTTTAAAATGGCAGAAGAAATTTTTGAAAAAGTTAAAAGAGCTGAAAAAGAGATGGAAAGAATTATCAATTTAGATAAAGCTAAAATATCTATTGGAGCTACATCTGTTATTGGTGAACCTTTACTTCCTCTTTTAATGAAAGATTTTATCTCTTTACACGATGAAATTGAATATGATATTACTATTTCTACTAAAGCTTGGCTTTTAAAATTATTAAAAGAAGGAGAGTTAGATATACTTCTAATCGATGAAGAGCATATAACTGATCCTAATTTAGAGGTTATTACTGTAGGTTCTGTTCCTTATATTCTTGTTGGTACAAAAAATACACAAAAATTAGAAACAGTTTCTAAAGAGCCATTAATTTCTAGAAAAAATATCTATAATAACGATAAAGCTATTAGTCATTTAGAGGATAAAAATCATATTTGCTTCAATACAAAAATACCTGTGCTTGGTAACTTAGGAGTTATTAAAGGAATGGTTAAAGAGGGTATCGGTAACGTTATTCTTCCTTATTATGCTGTATATAAAGAGATACAAAGTGATGAATTTAAAGTTATTAGAACTATTGATGAAGTTACAGACTCTTATCAAATTGTTATAACTAAAGATAAAAAAAATCTTGCACACATTATTAAATTTATTAATTTTGTTAAAAATTTTAAACTTTAATTTTTGTAATTTAGGAGGCTAATATGAATTTATTAGATTCGTATAAAATAACAGCTTCTCTTTTAGAAAACTTTATAAAAGAGGAAGCAGAAAAAAAAGAAACAGAAAAAGTAGCTAAAGATTTAGCTAATATATTTCAATTAGGAAATAAAGTTCTAATCTGTGGAAATGGTGGTAGTAACTGTGATGCTCTACATTTTGCAGAGGAATTTACTGGAAGATTTAGACAAGATAGAAGAGCATTACCTGCTATATCTTTATCTGATTCATCACATATTACTTGTGTTGGAAACGATTACGGTTTTGATTATATATTTTCTAGAGGAGTTGAAGCTTACGGTAAAGAGGGAGATATGTTTATTGGTATCTCTACAAGTGGAAACTCTGCAAATGTTATAAAAGCTGTTGAAGCAGCTAAAAAAATGGGACTTAAAACTTGTGTTCTTCTTGGTAAAGACGGAGGAAAACTTAAGGGGATGTGCGATTATGAATTTATCATTCCTGGAAATACTTCTGATAGAATTCAAGAGATACACATGATGATACTACATATTATCATTGAAGGTGTAGAAAAAATAATGTTCCCTGAAAATTATTAAAAATACCCTTTTTAGGGTATTTTTTTTGAGGTGATTTATATGTTTTTTAAATTAATTTTCGTCTTATTAATTTCTATGTTCTCCTTTTCTTTTTCAATAGAATCGGAAAATAAAGCTTATATTGGTAGCTTTAATACTCTAAGATTAGGAAAAGTAACTAAGGATTATGAACATTTAGCAAAATCTATTGAACCTTTTGACATTGTTGGTTTAGTAGAAGTTATGAATAAAAAAGGACTCTTTAAACTTCTATCTGAAGTTGAAAAAATAAGTAATTCAAAATGGGGATATGAAATTTCTCCTTACCCTGTTGGTACTGATGAGTATAAAGAATATTATGCTTTTTTATATAAAAAAAATAAGGTCGATTTTATTAAAAGTGAAGGTTTTTATCCTGATGAAAATGATGATTTTATTCGTGAACCATATGGTGCTACATTTAAAATTAATAATTTTGATTTCACTTATATTTTAATACATTCTATATATGGAAAAAAAATATCTCAAAGACAATTTGAAGCACAAAAACTTATCAATGTTTATAATTATTTTCAAAATTTAGATTCTAATGAAAATGACATTTTAATTGGAGGAGACTTTAATTTACCTGCTAATGATTCAGCTTTTGAGAATATTTTAAATCATAGGGATGATATCATTTATACTTTAGATCCCTCTATTAAAACAACTGTTGGAACTAAAGGTTTTGCCAACTCCTATGATAATATTTTTATTTCAAAAAAATATACTCAAGAATTCAAAGGAGAAAGTGGTGCATTAGATATTACTAGAGGAGATTTTATCAAAACAAGAAAGGAGGTTTCTGATCATCTACCAATTTTTATTGTTGTAGATACAGAAATTGATGATGACTAAAGCTTTTATATTTTTAAATGGAGATTTTCCTAATTGCAAAGATTTTTATAACACTTTAAATATTAATACCGAGCATCTTTTTTGTGCTGATGGGGGTGCTAAAAAAGCACTTGAATTAAATTATATTCCTAAAGAAGTTTGGGGTGACTTTGACTCTTTAGATCAAACATCTTTAGATTTACTAAAATCTAACAATGTTATTATAAAAAAATTTAATAAGGATAAAGATTTTACTGATGGTGAGCTTTTAATATCATACGTGACCTCTTTAAATTATGATGAAATCTATGTTATCGGTGGTCTAGGTGGTCGAATAGACCATATGCTAACAAATATAAACCTTATTTTTAAATATAACAATATCATTTTTATAGATAGATTTGAAATACTATTTTTAGTAAAACCTAAATTTACTCTTAAAAATAATTTAAATAAAAGAATCTCTTTTATTCCTTTTTCAGATACTATTGAAAATCTTACTTTAGAAGGATTTCTCTATCCTCTTAAAAATCATACCTTAAAAAGAGGAGACTCGACATGTTTAAGTAATATTATTACTTCTGAAGAAGCTTTTGTATCTTTTAGTTCTGGTAAGCTTCTTGGTGCGTTAAGTTTAGATTGACAATACTCTTAAAATAATGTAGGCTATTTAATAGTATAAAATTTTAGGGAGGATTTTAATAATGACTAATTTATCAACAAAAAGTAAACTTTTACTTGGGATTCAACATGTACTAGCTATGTTTGGAGCTACTGTTCTAGTTCCATTTTTAACTGGTTTAAATCCATCAGTAGCTTTACTTTCAGCAGGTATAGGAACACTACTTTTTCATCTTTGTACAAAAGGAATTGTTCCTGTTTTTTTAGGATCATCATTTGCTTTTATAGGAGCTTTAGCTCTTGTTTTAAAAGAAGAGGGAATTGCTGCTATTAAAGGTGGGGTTATCTCTGCTGGTTTCGTTTATATTTTTATGTCTTGGATGATTAAAGTTTTTGGTGTTGAAAAAATAAAATCGTTCTTTCCACCTGTTGTTGTTGGACCTATTATAATGGTTATTGGATTAAGATTAAGTCCAGTAGCTCTATCTATGGCAGGATATTCAAATGGACACTTTGATTTAAAAAGCCTTATTGTTGCTCTTATAGTTGTAATTTCTATGATAACTATTTCAATCTTAGAAAAGTCATTTTTTAGATTAGTTCCAATTTTAATCTCTGTTATTCTTGGATATATCGTTTCTATTTTCTTAGGATTAGTGGATTTTGCACCTATCGCTGCTGCAAATTGGATTGGTTTTTCTAGTAATGCATTAAAAGATTTACTAACTTTACCTAAATTTTCTGCAACAGCTATTTTAGCAATTGCACCTATTGCATTAGTTGTTTTTATTGAACATATTGGAGATATTACAACAAATGGAGCTGTCGTTGGTAAAGATTTCTTTAAAAATCCTGGTATTTCAAGAACATTATTAGGAGATGGAGTTGCTACTGTCGCTGCTGGATTCTTAGGCGGACCTGCTAATACAACTTATGGAGAAAATACTGGTGTTCTTGCTGTTACTAAAGTTTATGACCCTGCTATTTTAAGAATTGCAGCTTGTTATGCAATTGTTCTAAGCTTTATTGGAAAATTTGGAGTTATTTTACAAACTATCCCAACTCCAGTTATGGGAGGAATATCTATTATACTATTTGGTATGATTGCTTCTGTTGGAGTTAGAACTGTTATAGATGCTGAAATTGATTTTTCTCATTCTAGAAATCTTTTAATTGCATCTCTTATATTTGTTTTAGGAATTGCTATTGATAATATTATTATTTGGAAAACAGTTTCTTTATCTGGACTTGCTATTGCAGCTCTAATTGGAGTTTTCTTAAATAAAATATTACCTAAAGATCAACTAGATAGTTAATAAAAAAATCTATTAAAATAGGAAGAAGTTTGAAGCTTTTCTTCCTATTTTTTATTTTTTGTTGTAATATATAAAATATAATAAAGGAATATAGGGGGATTAGATGAAGAAATTTATAGTTCTTATTCTTATGGCAAACTTAGCTTTTGCTGGTAAATATTTTTATGAAAAAAAATCGTCACAGTCTCAAAATACTTTAATAAAACCATTACCTGAAATAAAAAAGGAGGATTTTTCTATGATAAAAAATAGAGATGAAATTGCACAACAATATAAATGGGATTTAAATGATATCTATCCTGATTGGAATCAATGGGAAGCTGATTTAGTGAAACTTAAAGAACTTATGACAGAAATTCCTAAATATCAAGGGGAAATTTCTAAAAATCCAAAAACTTTTGTTGAATTTATAAATCTTGAAGAAAAAATATCAAGACTTTTAGATAAAATTTATCTATATCCATACTTGCAAAGAGACTTAGACTCAACTAATGAGATGGCCTCTGTTAAACTTCAAGAAATTGAAAGTATTTACGCTAACTATTCTATATCTTCATCTTGGATTACACCTGAAATCTTAACTATTCCTAAGGAAACTATGATTACATGGATTAACGACAATCCTATTCTTGAACCTAATAGATTTCCTTTAATGGAAATTTATAGACTTCAAGAACATGTTTTATCTGCTGATAAAGAAAAATTATTATCATATTTTGGACAATATCTAGGTGTTCCATCTGATATATATAGTGAATTATCTACTTCAGATATTAAATGGAATGATGTAGAGTTATCTGACGGAAGTAAAACTACCGTTACTAATGGAGTTTATTCTAAAGTAATTTCAACTAATAGAAATCAAGAGGATAGAAAAAAAGTTTTTGAAGCTCTTTATAACTCTTTTAATATTAATAAAAATACATATGCTTCAATTTATAAGAGTATTTTACAAAGAGATTTTGCTACAGCTCAATCTAGAAATTATAAATCTAGTTTAGAAAAAGCTTTAAATCCTAAAAATATTCCTTTAGATGTTTATACATCTTTAATTGAATCTACAAAAGAAAATACAGCTCCTCTAAAAAGATATATAGCTTTAAGAAAGAAAGCTCTAAATTTATCTGACTATCACTATTATGATAACTCTATAAATATTGTAGATTACAATAAAGAGTTTACATATGAAGAGGCTAAAAATACAGTTTTAGAATCTGTTAAACCTTTAGGTGAAGATTATTATAATGGATTAAATACAGCTCTAAGCGAAGGGTGGTTAGATGTATACGAAACACCTAACAAAAGAAGTGGAGCCTATTCTTTAAACATATATGATGTACATCCATATATGTTACTTAACTATAACGGAACAATGGACGCTGTCTTCACTTTAGCACACGAACTTGGACATACTATGCACTCTATGTTGTCTACCAAAAATCAACCATATCCAATTAGTAGCTATACAATATTTGTTGCTGAAGTTGCTTCAACATTTAATGAAAGATTATTACTTGATAATATGTTAAAAAATACAACTGATCCTAAAGAGAAAATAGCTCTTATTGAACAAGCTATCGGTGGAATTGTTGGAACTTACTATATTCAGTCTCTATTTGCTGATTATGAGTATCAAGCACATCAAATTGTAGAAAATGGTGGTGCTATAACTCCTGAGGTTCTAAATAATATTATGGAAAACTTATTCAAAGATTACTTTGGGACTGAGCTAACTATGGATGAATTACAAAAAATTATTTGGGCAAGAATCCCGCATTTTTATAACTCTCCATATTACGTATATCAATACGCAACTAGTTTTGCTTCATCAGCAAATTTATACGACAGAATAACAAATGCAAAATATACTCCTCAAGAAAGAGAGCAAGCGAAAAACGAGTATCTTACTCTTTTAAAATCTGGTGGAAATGATCATCCTATGAATCAACTAAAAAAAGCTGGTGTTGATCTAAGTAAAAAAGATGCTTTTAATGCTGTTGCTACAGAGTTTAATAGACTTTTAGATCTTTTAGAAGAGGAACTAAAAAAAGAAAAAGGAGATATCTAATATGATTTTGCTTAGATGGATTTTTAACTTTCTAAAATTTATCATTAGAGAAATCTCTTCAATGATAATAAAATTTGTATTTCTTTTAATTTTAATAGTTTTAGCTTTCAATTATTTTACTAAAACTAAAAAAAGCCCTATTACTAAAAAATCATACTTAAAAATTGATTTGTCTAAAGAATTTAATGAGACTTTAATTCAAAGTCCTCTTAATTTTAGCTCTAAGAGTATAAATTTTTATCAACTTTTAAATAATATAAGCATGGCTAAAGATGATTCTAATGTACAAGGAATTATATTGTCTTTAGATGAAAGCTCTTTAAGTAGAAGCCAAATTGATGAGCTTGGAGAAGTTTTAAATGAATTTAAAACTTCAACTAAACCCATATATTCATATGGAGCTATGATTGATAATAACTCTTTATTAGTAAGCAGCTATAGTACTGAAACTATAATGCCACCAGCAGCATCTACTGCTGTAAATGTCACTGGATATAATAAAGATATTCCATATTTTAAAGGTTTAACTGAAAAATTAGGAATAGATGTCACTGTTATTCATGTTGGAGACTTTAAAACTTATGGTGAAAATTATACTCGAAGTGAGATGTCTGAAGAAAATCGTTCAGATTTAAAAAGAATTTTAGATAAAAGTTACTCTTTTTTTCTTGAAGATTTATCTAAAAATCGTTCAATTGAAATCAATAGTTTAAATTCTACAATTATTTCAGGGGAATTAATGGGAGAATCTTCGGAATCTTTAAAAAAATATAATTTAATAAGTACTTTAAATTATTGGGAAAATTTCAAAAAAGAAAAGAATATTGAAAATATAACTAGTATAGAGGAATATATTCCATCTTTTAAGTCTACAATATCTAATAACAAAATAGCAATAGTTTATGCTGATGGTGAAATAAATTATACATCTTCTAAAAATCCTACTACAAGTACTATAACTCCCGATAAATTTATTTCTGCTCTAGAAAAGGCAGAAAAAGATGATAATGTTAAAGGAATTGTAATTAGAGTTAATTCTCCTGGGGGATCTGCACTTGCCTCAGATATTATCTGTAACGCTATTAAAAATATTGAAAAACCTATCTATGTTTCTATTGGAAGCGTAGCCGCTTCAGGTGGTTACTATATTTCAACTGCTGCTAAAAAAATATTTGCTGATAAAAATAGTATCACTGGTTCTATTGGAGTTGTTAGCCTTATTCCAAATGTTAAAGAACTTACAAATAAAATTGGTGTCAATATGAATGATATATCTTATGGTAAATATTCAGATTTATACTCTTTAACAGCTCCAATGACACCTGAAAGACAGGAAAAAATATATAACTCTAATCTTAAGGTTTACAAAGAATTTTTAAATAAAGTTGCTTATGGAAGAAATTTACCATTAGAAGAAGTTGAAAAAATAGCCCAAGGAAAAGTTTGGTTAGGAGATGAAGCTATTAAAATTGGACTTATTGATTCTATTGGTGGAATAAATACAACTATAAAAAGTTTAGCTACAGATCTACAAATAAATGATAATTACTCTGTTACTGAGATTTCTTATGAAGAGGATTTGAAAACTATGTTTGAATCAACAATATTTCCAATACAAACTTTTTTTTCTTTTAAATCTTTAACTAAAAGCGAAAATCTTAAAAATTTAATTGAAAATGAAGATATATTCTTTAAACCAATTTTATACCTAAGCTTTTAAATCTCTAGTTGAAAAGTTACTCTCTATTATGATATAATCATAACAATTACACAATATATTCTAGGAGGGATTAAATTGGTTAGAAAACTAAAAGGACAAAAAACTACTGGAGGAAACTCTCAATCTGATATTTTAAGACAAGCTCAAGCTA
This sequence comes from uncultured Cetobacterium sp., assembly GCF_947038635.1. Classification (GTDB taxonomy): domain Bacteria; phylum Fusobacteriota; class Fusobacteriia; order Fusobacteriales; family Fusobacteriaceae; genus Cetobacterium_A. The sequence goes on from NZ_CAMQXC010000013.1 coordinate 32,210, forward strand.
TGCAACAACAAATGCTTTCTGTTCAAGAATCATTAAAAGAAAAAGAAGTTGAGGCTTCTGTTGGTGGTGGAGCTGTTGTAGTAAAAGCTAATGGACAAAAAGATATCGTTTCTATAAAAATATCTGAAGAGACTATTAAAGATGCTGTTGAAGATAAAGAGATGTTAGAAGATCTTGTTCTTTCTGCTGTTACTGAGGCTATGAGACAAGCTGATGAGTTAGCTGAGAAAGAGATGTCTGCTGTTACTGGTGGAATCAATATCCCAGGTCTATTCTAGTTTGAATTTTAAGCACCGATACAATAAGTATTGGTGCTTTTTTTTACTTTAAATTTATGTTATAATTATTTGAAAATACTTTGATTATAGGTGGTTTTTTAATGGAAAATAATAAATATAAAAGATATGGTTTAATACTTTACTACCTACTAAAAATTATTTCTAAAACAATGAAAATAGAGATTATAAAAAGTCCTAAACTTGTTGATGGAGAAAATTATGTATGTGGTTTTTGGCACAATAAACTTGTCGGAGCCTCTCTAGGACTAATCAATCTATCTGAAAAAAAAGCTGTCTTAGCTAGCCCTTCTAAAGATGGAGAATTAATATCTATTCCTTTAGAAAAAATGGGTTTTACTATGGTTAGAGGTTCTTCTGGAAAGGATTCAATTAAGTCAGTTTTAAAATTAATTAAATTAGTTAAAGATGGTCACAGTGCTGGAACTCCATTAGATGGACCTAAAGGTCCTATTTATGAAGTTAAACCAGGTATGCTATATCTTGCCCAAAAGTCTGGAAAAGCTTTAGTTCCAGTTGGTGTAGCATTTAGCAATAAATGGACTTTTGAAAAAGCTTGGGATAAATTTCAAATGCCTAAACCTTTTTCTAAAATGGTTTGTTTAATTGGAGACCCCATTTTAATTCCTACTAATGCTAATTTAGATGATTATTTAGATTTAGCAAAAGAAGCTTTATTCCAAATAGACAAAGAAGCTGAAAAAATATTAAATGAAAAAAAATAACGTTTTGAAAGGAGATTAATAGATGAGTAAAAATTTTTATGTAACAACACCGATATATTATGTTAATGGAGATCCACATGTTGGAAGTGCATATACAACTATTGCAGCTGATGTTTTAGCTAGATATAAAAAATCAAAAGGTTTTGATGTATTCTTTTTAACAGGTACTGATGAACATGGACAAAAGGTTGAGGAAGCTGCTAAAATGAGAGACTTAACTCCTCAAGCTTGGACAGATTCTATGGCTCCTAGATTTATTGATATGTGGAAAGCACTAGATATCAATTATACAGATTTTATAAGAACTACAGAACCAAGACATAAAGAGGCTGTTAAAAAAATTATAAAAACAGTTTACGATAAAGGGGATATTTATAAAGGGGAATATGAGGGAAAATATTGTGTTTCTTGTGAAACATTTGTTCCAGAGAATCAAATTGTAAATGGAAATCACTGTCCTGATTGTGGTAAAGAGCTAACAATGGTTAAAGAGGAATCTTATTTCTTTAAGATGTCTAAATATCAAGATGCTTTACTTGAACATATTGAAAGTCATCCTGACTTTATTCTTCCTCACTCTAGAAAAAATGAAGTTGTTTCATTTATAAAGCAAGGGCTTCAAGATTTATCTATTTCTAGAAATACATTTGAATGGGGAATTCCAATTGAGTTTGCTCCTGGACACATAACTTATGTATGGTTTGATGCTCTAACAAACTATTTAACAGCTGTTGGGTATGAAAATAATCCTGAATTATTTGATAAATTCTGGAATAATGGAGAGGTAGTTCATCTTTTAGGAAAGGATATTCTTAGATTCCACGCTATTATATGGCCTTGTATGCTTTTATCAGCAGGAATTAAACTTCCAAATAAGATTGTAGCTCATGGTTGGTGGACTTCTGAAGGTGAAAAAATGTCTAAATCTAAAGGTAATGTTGTTGCACCATTAGACGAAATTGCTAAATACGGTGTAGATGCTTTTAGATATTGTTTAATGAGAGAGGTTAATTTTGGAAATGATGGAGATTATTCTACGCCTTCAATTGTTACAAGAATCAATTCTGATTTAGCTAATGATTTAGGAAATCTTTTAAATAGAACTCTTGGAATGTATGGAAAATATTTTAATGGAATAATCACAAAAGGTGAGGTATTCGAAGAGATTGATGACAGTGTAAAAACTCTTTGGAACGAAACTGTTACTGCTGTTGATTATCATATGAATAGAGTGGAATTCTCTAGAGCTTTAGAAGCTATCTGGAAATTTATCTCTAGAATGAATAAATATGTTGATGAAACTGCCCCTTGGTTACTTA